>DASWGO010000356.1:0-5167 GCA_036393695.1 Thermoplasmata archaeon | reverse complement strand
CTTGATCATTCCGTAGAAGGCCACGAGCGCCCCTACGACGGTCACGATTGCCAGCGCGTCCCGAAGGAGCAAGCCCTTCGCGTCGAGTTCCGTTCCGACCTGAGTCGGAGCAACCTGATCCTGCAGGATATGTATCTCCTCTCCGACGATTATGCTGGAGGTCGGTATGAATCGCTTCCGCCACGGAAATCAGCGATGTGAATCATTCCTGGTAACGTCGGGATCGGGGAAGGATTATGAGCAAGCCCCCGGTTTCGTCGTCCAATGCGAAAGGTCCTGGGCATCCTCACCGAAGACTTCCGACTCTATCACGATCTCGTCGCCGCTTTGAAGGCGCGCGACCTTCCGTTCACGAGTCTGTCGTTCGCCCGTCGAATCCCGGACGCCGTCGGCGCGGTGCTGACCTCTCCGGCCGAGGCGAGCCGGGTCCGGCTTCGGCATGTCGTGCCGGTCGACGACATCGATTCGTCGATCGCGAAGGCCCTCCTGCTGCTGCGGGGCAAGTCGGAATGGGAGGAGCTCCGGATCGGCGTCGACCCCGGTCGAGAACCCGGGGTCGCGATCATCGGGGACGGCGAGGTGATCGACACGCGGATCGCGGCGAGCCCGGAGGCGGTCGCCTTCCACGTCCGTCAGGCGGTCCGCACGTTCCCCGCGAAAGACATTCGCGTACGGGTCGGTCTCGGCGATCCGACGAACCGGGACCGGATCCTGAAGGCGCTCACGAGAGACCAGCTCCGCGTGGAGGTCGTCGACGAGGCGGGGACGACGCACCGCACTGCACAGCCCGACGTGGACGCGGCGATCGACATCGCAAAATCCTCCGGACGGCGTGTGGAGCCCCCGGTCGAGATTCGGCCCACGCCGGGAGAGGTGCGCGAGATCCAAAGGCGGTCCCGCCTCGACAGCGGGGGCGTCGTGACGATCTCGTCCGAGCTCGCCGGCGCCGTGGCCCGAGGCGATCTCACCCTCGAGGAAGCGATTGCCCGTGCGCGGCGGAAGGAAGGCCAATCACAGGGCTAGGCTGTAGCGCGCCTCGAGCTCCTTGCGGCGTTTGAAGTACATCTCCTCCGCGATCTCGCCGGCTGCAAGTTTCGCTTCCAACGCCTCGAGTTCGCGGGCGAAGTCGGACTTGAACGACGACGTGTACTCTTTCACGACGCGCTCGAGGAGGTCCAAGAGGTCCTTCCCGCGTTGTGTCACCTGATACACGATCCGGGGCCGTCCGTTCGGCGGGAAAATCGCGGCGCGATCCACGAGACCCCACGCGAACAGGTCGACGAGTTGCTTGTCCACGGAGGTCCGTCGGATCTTCAGTTTCTTCGCGAGGTCTTCCGGATGGTCGAAGCCTTTCTGGAGCAGCCGAAGGATTTGACGGCGTGTTTCCGAGCCCGCAATACGGATGAGCTCCAGCGGTTCCGGCATCCCGGCTGGCGAGTCGTTTCGGCCTACTTCAACGTTCTTCCCCTTCGCATCGGACGTCGTCTCCCCGGAGGGAGATGATGTCGAGACACCGGAGGAAGGTATCATTTTTATCCGCGAGGCTTGCATAAATAAGCCGGGTCCCATCGACTCGGTATGTTCGGACACAAGAACGCCCGGTCCCTGGAGACGGAACTGCGTTCCCAAGTGCGGGCGGACGCCCTGAAGTCGCCGCGGACCCGGAAAAAGACCGAGACCTGGATCGCGAAAACCCCGCTCGAGGCCCGCGCGCGGAAGGAAATGTATTTCGCTGTGGCCTCCACTTTCCGGTGGAGCCAATGAAGCGGAAGGACATCCTCCGGAAGCTCGAGGAACGGCTCGCGCGCGGCGAGATCAACGAAAAGACGTACTTGGAGATCAAGGCCCGCTACGACTCGGAACCGGAAGAGCCGGAGGAGTCGGAAGCACCGGAGGCCGCGACGCCGGACCTCGGTGAGGCGATCGGGGCCGTCGTGGCCCAGGCGACCGCGGAGGCCTCCCGCCATGCAGAGCACGCCGCTCATGCGGTCGGCGAGGCGATGCGCGCCGTGGACTTCTCGGGGTTCGGAACGAAGCTGAGCGAAGAATCGATCAAGATCCTCGGCAGCGGTGTCGTGACCGGGAACCCGATCAAGACGGTGGAGTTCAAGTCCGCCGGTAGCGCGCGGGTCCAAGGTCCTTTGGAGGCGGAGACCGCCCGGATCGCCGGATCCTGCATCTTCGATTCCGACGTGCACGTGGAGGAATTCCGAGCCGCGGGATCGACCCGCATTGCGGGCAACCTGAAAGCCGAGGAAGTCGAGACGAGCGGCTCCCTTCAGGTCGACGGCTCCATTGCCGCCGAGGAGATCTCCTCGAGCGGCTCGCTGAGCGTCAAAGGCCGGGTCGACGCCGAGGAATTTCGAGTGAGCGGATCCGTTCGCATCGATGGCGGATTAAAGGCCGAGGAAGTCGAGATCGACCTCCAAGGCACGTCGAAGATTCCCACGATCGAGGCGGAGGAGATCCGCGTGAAGGCCACCGGAGGCTTTTTCCGCGTCCGCGGGGAGTTGACCGCGGACCGGATCGAAGGCGAAGAGATCGAGCTCGAGGCGACGACGGCGGCGCTCGTCAAGGGAGATGAGGTCCGCATCGGGCCCCACTGCCATATCGACGTCGTCGAGGCGAAGGAGCTCGTCGTGCACTCGTCGAGCGAGATCCGCGAGCGTCGGACCGCCTCGTGATTCCTGAACTTTGTCAGACCGCGATTATCGTCCCACAACCTTGATATAAGCCGGGAGAGTTCGAACTGGTGTGCCTGAGCGGATTGTCCTCAAGGTGGCCGAAGCCCCCCAGTCGGATGTCGGCTTGGGCCGGGCCCGCGTCGACACGAAGACCCGCGTCGCGCTCGGAGTCGACGTCGGAGAAATCATCCAGATTCTGGGCAAGAAATCGACCGCGGCGAAGCTCTTCCGCGTGATGCAGGAAGACGAAGGGAAGGGAATCATCCGCATCGATGGGCTCGTGCGCCGCAACGTGGGCGTGAGCCTCGGGGACAAGGTCGAGGTCCGCAAGGCGGAGGTCCTCCCGGCGGAGCGCATCACGATCGCGCCGATCATCAGCGAGGGCCACAAGATCTCGTTCGGCCAGGGGATCGAGAATTTCGTGAAGCGGGGACTGCTGAAGCGTCCGCTCAACAAGGGCGACGTGGTCATCGTCCCCGGAATCGCGCTCATGGGCGGTGCGTTGCCGTTCATGGTGATCAGCACCGCGCCGAAGGGCGTCGTGCAGATCCAGGACGACACGATCATCGAGATGAAAGAGGAACCCGTCCGCGAGGGCGAGGTCCTCACGCCGACGGTCACCTACGAGGACATCGGCGGACTCAAGGAGGAGCTGATGAAGGTCCGCGAGATGATCGAACTCCCGCTGAAGCACGCGGAGCTGTTCGAACGCCTCGGGATCGATCCGCCGAAAGGGGTCCTCCTGTACGGACCGCCCGGCACCGGCAAGACGCTCATCGCGAAGGCGGTGGCGAACGAAGCGGGCGCGAATTTCTATTCGATTCAAGGCCCGGAGATCATGTCGAAGTACTACGGACAAAGCGAGGAGCGCCTCCGCGAGAAGTTCGAGGAGGCCCAGAAAAACGCTCCGAGCGTCCTGTTCATCGATGAACTCGACTCGATTGCCCCGAAGCGGGAAGAGGTGACCGGCGAAGTCGAGCGGCGCGTCGTCGCGCAGCTCCTCACGCTGATGGACGGCCTCTCGGGTCGCGGCCAGGTCATCGTGATTGGCGCGACGAACCGGGACGAGGCGATCGACCCCGCGCTGCGCCGACCCGGTCGCTTCGACCGGGAGATCGAAATCGGCGTCCCGGACCGGAGTGGCCGCAAGGAGATTCTCCAGATTCACACGCGCGGCATGCCGATTGAAGGCGTCGAGGAGGAACGTGACCGTCTCCTCTCCGAACTCGCGGATGTGTGCCACGGGTTCGTCGGTGCGGACCTCGCCGCGCTCGCCCGCGAAGCCGCCATGAAGACGCTCCGGCGGTACCTCCCGGATATCGACCTCGACAAGCCGATTCCCGCCGAGACACTCGAGAAGATGCGCGTCCTCGCGGACGACTTCAAGATGGCCCTGAAGGAGGTCGAGCCGAGCGCCATGCGCGAGGTCCTCGTCGAAGTGCCCCGCGTGAACTGGTCCGATGTCGGCGGCCTCGAGGAAGTCAAGATGAAACTCCGCGAGGCGGTCGAGATGCCGCTGAAGGAGCCGGACGCGTTCAAGCGGATGGGGATCCGCCCGCCGCGCGGCATCCTGCTGTACGGACCGCCGGGGTCCGGGAAGACTCTGCTCGCAAAAGCCGTCGCCACGGAGTCCGAGGCGAACTTCATCTCGATCAAAGGACCCGAGGTCATGTCGAAATGGGTCGGAGAATCGGAGAAGGCGGTGCGCATGATCTTCAAGAAAGCAAAGCAGGTCGCCCCCTGCATCGTCTTCCTGGACGAGCTCGACGCGATCGCCCACGTACGCGGCTTCGACACGGACAGCGGGGTGAGCGAACGTGTGGTGAATCAGCTCCTGACCTCGATGGACGGCCTCGAGACCCTCGAAGGCGTCTGCGTCATCGGCGCGACGAACCGGCCCGACCGGCTTGATCCCGCGATGCTCCGCACGGGACGATTCGACCGAATTCTCCTGGTTCCGACACCGAACAAGGATGCCCGCCTCGCGATCCTGAAGGTCCATACTCGGACCATGCCGCTCGACGGCGTGGACCTGGAAGAACTCGCCGTGGACCTCGACGCCTATTCCGGGGCGGACATCGAGGGCTTGTGCCGCGAGGCCGCAATGATCGCATTGCGCGAGGCGAAGCACGCGAAGAAGGTCACGACGGCGCACTTCCAGGAGGCCATGAAAGTCGTCCGTCCGAGCATCGACGCGGACACGGTCAAGTTCTACGAGGAGTTCGATAAGAAGTTCAAGAAAGGCGTGGACCGGGGCCGCCGGGAAGAGAACATTCTCTATCGCTGAGGCAATCCCGCAGCGGACGTTATTTATCCATCTCCCTCCTTGAGGGGAATTCGATGCCCCCCGGATCGCTCTGGCGAACATGGGTCAACCGGGTGCTCGCGCTCGGGCCTTCCCGGATCGCGCTCGGCCTTGCGGCCGTCCTCGTCCTCGTGTCCCTCGCCTTACCATTCTGGTCGCTCGGTCGGGTTGCGGGAAC
>DASWGO010000355.1:0-4132 GCA_036393695.1 Thermoplasmata archaeon | reverse complement strand
CAACGTATAAATAGGGAACGCTCTTTTTCGCGAGTGCCCGAAAGTCTCTAGATGGGATCGGGAGTAAGAGGATCCTGGGATGAGGAACTTCGTGCTCCTCGTGACCGCCGTTCTGATTGCGATTTTCGTGGTGCCGCCGGCGTTTTCGGTCGCCTCGGCGACGCCCGCGGGCCCGGAGATTGCCCAGAGTGCGAGGCTCTACTATACGGTCGGGGTCGACCAGACCGGGGCCACGCGCTTCCTTCCGTCGACGCTCATTATCCCGCAAGTCAACATCACGTTGAACATCACGTTCGTCAACAATTACACCGTCGGTGGCGGGATGATCCATACCTTCACCATCGACAATGCGGACCGTTCGGCGCAGGAGATCAGCACGGGGAGCGTCGACGCGGGGAGGAACGTCAGCATCGAATTTCACATCAACAGCCTCACGAACATCACGTTCAACGGGACGTCCTTCACGCCTGAGTCCTCGGGCCAAGGCATCCGCTGGTATTGCATTCCGCACCGCGGGGTGGGGATGACCGGAGAGATTGTCCTGGCGGGTCTCACCGCGCCGACCCCAGAAAAAGGCATTCTGATCCGCGCGTACTGGATTGGAATTATCGGCATCGCCGCGACGCTCCTCTGGACAATCATCAGCTACTTCATCATCAAGTCCTCGAGCGGGCACTTCAAGGATCATCACGAGCACGTGAGGAAGGGTCTTCCGTGACGGAGTTGATTCGAGGCGATGCGCCTCGAAGAAGTTCGATGGCGGCGCTCGCGATCGGCGGACTGATCGTCGGCATCCTGTGGTTCAGCATCCTGACCGTCGTCGTGGCCCTGCAAGACCTCTCGGGCATTTCGGACACCCAGACTGACTCGTACATGGCGCTGTTCATGGGGATGGTCTTCCTCTTGCTCGCGGCGGCGATCGACATCTATCGCAGAGAGTTCATGCCGGACGAGCTGATACACAAGATTCGAAGGCCGAAAATCGTCCTAACGCGACCGTTCCGATGAGGAGGCCTCGATGAGCTGGGAGAAAGAGGAAAGGGAAAAGGGCATGACCCGCCGCGAATGGGTCCGAGTCGGCATGGCCGCCGGCGCCGTTGGCGCGGTCCTCGGCCTCGGGGGCCTCTCAATCGGCCAGATTCTGCCTCCGCCGCTCAAATTCAGCGGTGAGATCCGGGAGACGATTCAGTACACGAAGTTCCCTCCGACGGATCCGACCGCGGACTTGTGGTGGAACTCGAAGGCGGGGAGCGCGGTCAAGGTCTCGGACTTCAGCAAGGACTGGAAGGGCGCAACCGGCGTCTGGCGCGGCCTGTACCAGAACAACCAGTGGGTCCCGGGCACCGGGTTCCCGTGCCTGATCATCCGAATCAAGCGGGAGAACCAGTACTTCTCGTACCCGGATGCGGCCCACATGCCCGCTCCGCTCCCCGAGGGATTCAACCTGTTCTTCGACGACCCGAACCTGGATGCGGCGAACGGCGGGACGCGGATCGTCGTCCTGTTCGACCGATGCGTCCACCTCTGTTGCTACCCGGGCTGGCACGTGGTCAACAACCCCCCGCCGTTCCGGGACTATTCCTCGTATACGGGCGGCGCGGTCGTGCCGACGTACAACGTCTTCGGGGTGGACCCGGTCTACTGCATCTGCCATGGTTCCCAATACGAGCCTATGGTGCTCGTTGTGAACACGAACGACAAGAGCGGCGCCCAGTACGTCGGCGCTTGGAGGGTCCACGGCCCCGCCCCGCGCGCCCTCCCGGTGATCCCCGTCAAGGCCCAAGGACTGAACCTGGTCGGCGGGATGGCCAGCCCGGCATGGTACGTCTATTGTTGAGGTGATACGACGTCGACGACGGGGGACATCCGGCAAGACTCGGAGCGGTCGATCTTTGGCTGGATCAAGTCCCGCTTCCCGACCGTGCCGTACGCGGACCTGACGAGGGTCGTCCTGGAGACGGACCAGCGGCAGTTGCCCAGGAGTCACGCGGAGAAGTACGAACTCAAGACGATCTGGTACTGGTATCCGCTCTATTGCCTCGGTGGCATCTCCTTCGTCGCGTTCGTCATCCTGACGATCACCGGCATCCTGCTCGGGTTCTTCTACGTCCCGGACGGCCGCTTGGAACTCGGCCCGTCCGGCGACCTGACGAACCCGGCGTGGAGCTCGATGCTCGTGATCATGAATGAAATTCCGTTCGGGTTCATCGTCCGCGGGATGCATCACTGGGCGGCCCACATCATGATCGCCGCGGTTTTCCTGCACATGTGTCGCGTGTACTTCACGGGGGCCTACAAGAAGCCGCGCGAGCTCAACTGGCTCCTCGGGGTCGTCCTCATGCTGATCACGATCATGTTCGGTTACTCCGGATATCTGCTCCCGGCGAACAACCTGAGCGAGGGCGCCGCGAACATCGGGATCAACATGACGCGGGCCTCACCGGTCATCGGAGATCAGCTCGCGACGTTGCTGTTCGGCGACATCAGCACCCTGACCGGGGTCTACATCCTCCGGTGGTACTGGATCCACGTGTTCATCTTGCCCCTGTTGGGCACCGGCCTCATGGTCTTGCACATGGGGCTCGTCTGGCTGCAAGGGGTCGCGGAGCCGCACTGAGGTCGACCATGGAGATCGAGCACGTCAAAGGGAAAATCATGGAAGGGATGCCGGGGTTCCCCCGGCAATACGGACCCGTGCGGTCCGACCACCAGCCCGGGATCCCCTTCTTCCCGCAAGAGACCGCGCGGGACTTCGTCCTGATCTTCCTGTTGGTGGCGATGCTCTTCTTCCTCTCCGCGGTCGTCACGCCGTTCCTCGGTCCCGCTCGAAGCCCGCAGATCTCGGAACTGATCGTGCCGGACTGGTACCTCCTGTTCTCCTGGGGCCTGCTGAAGGTTGCGGACATCTTCCCGCAGTTCATCATCGGGGATGGCACGCCGCTGAAGACCAATTTCAACGCGGCATTCTGGGGCGACCTTCTGAGCGGGATTCCGGTCATCTTCCTATTGATCCTGCCGTTCATCGATCGAGGTCGCGAGGCCCGACCCGCGAAGTCGCCCGTGCGATCGGCGTTCGGGATCGCCTTCCTGCTCGCGTGGACCTTCACGGCCTCCTTGTATTCGATCCGCGAGGTCGTCGCGCAACGGTGGCAGACGCCGAATGGGTCCCCGTTGATTAACGACACCGCGATGAAGTGGTTCTTCCTCATTCCGCCGGTGCTGGTCGGCCTGACATCGTACATCGGCCTGCGCCGGCTCGGCTACCAGCCGATGCGGAAGTGGCTCACGCCGTACGTCGTAGGCCTGACGGCGATTGTGGAAGTCCAGGCTGCGGGGATCTTCTTGATCCCCGGCTGGCTCGGACCCGAGGTCCACCCGTACGTCATCCAACTCGGGGTGTTCCTCCTCGTGTTGCTCGCTCCGATGCTGATCTCGAGCGTGGCCGTTTTCGCCCTGCCGGAATCCCGCGCCCGGAAGTGGGTCGTCCGTTCGGGGCTCGCCGCCTTCCTTGGCTTCGCGGTCCTCGTCGCCTACTTCTCGTACTCGGGCCCGCAGAGCCGCCTCGCGTTCGGCTGGGTCCTGTCCGTCCTCGAGCCGAACATGAACACGCTCCTGCTCATGCCGATTTTCGCCGTGCTCACCGCGTACCTGGGCGTCCGCCGGCCCTACAGCACGTACGAGTACCTGCTGAACGAGTGCTACCAGTGCGGGAAGTGCCACACGGTATGCCCGGTCACGAAGGTCGAAGACGACGCGCTCGGTGGCCTGAACCTCGTGTACAACACGTTCAAAAAGCAGCACGACGGGGTGCCGCTGTGGACGTGCCTCGCGTGTGACGCGTGCAGCGCCGTGTGCCCCCTCGACATCCAGTACAGCGACTACATCCTCGAGGAGCGGTCGAAGGTCCACGCGCGCATGGCGGCGGACGGAGGGAGCCGCGAATGATGGAGACCGAGTACGGCCCGGGCCGAACGATTCCGCACCCGGTCATGTTCCGCGTCCTCGACGGCGAGGCGGACGACCTGACGATTCCCGAGATTAAGGTCGAACACAAGTCCGAGTTCGCATACTATCCGGGCTGCGTCGACTACTACGACGTCGAGATGCAGTTCTCGCACATGAACTACGGCGA
>DASWGO010000354.1:0-4908 GCA_036393695.1 Thermoplasmata archaeon | reverse complement strand
CCTTAAGACCCCCCAACTCCACGATGAATAGACTTCGCCGCGCACGGCGCGCGCCAGCTTGAGGTTCGTCGCGATGGACCAGCAGACATTCCGGCAGGCAATTCTGCTCCTCTCCGGCGAGCACAGCGTCTCAATCCTCCGAGCGCTCCGCGACGGGAACTGGCATCTGTCGAGCGAGGTCGCGCGGTCCATCGACATTCACATCACGACGGCATCGAAGTTCTTGCAGCGCTTCTCGGAACTCGGGCTCGTCGGCCGCCGCCCGCACGACGCCCGCACGTTCGAGTATCGCCTGCGGTCCCCCCATCTGAGGTTCGAGGTCGATCTCGACGACGAGGCCGGTCCCTTGCGCGAGGTGATCGACTTCTACGTCGCATACTTCCACTCGCTCTTCGAACGCATCCGGTTCGTCGGCACGCCGGCGATCGAGATTGAGATGGAGCATCGTCTCACGACGGACCACCAGGAGCTCCGGAGGGCTGTCTTCGAACAGATGGTCGATGGGAGCGAGGCGGGGCTGGACCGCCTCCGGGAACTCGTCGCGGCCGTCCACCGGGACCTCTGGAACGTCTGCGCGCAGGGACTGGGATCGAATGCCGCGAAAGGCGTCTTCCAAGCGGCCCTCCGAGACGCGATCGGCGCGCACCCGGACCTCGCATTCCGCGCCGGCCTGACCCGTCCATTGGAGGGATGATCCCATGGCGCGGCTCGGGACGGGCATCCCCGGATTCGACGCGATGGTCGGCGGCGGCCTGCCCGTCGGCTCGAGTGTCGTCTTGCAAGGGCCGCCAGGCCAGGAGAAACTCCGGTTCGCGCTCACGTTCTTGGCCGAAGGGCTCAAGTCCGGCGGGAGCGGGTTGGTCGTCACCTCATCCCAGTCGCCCGACGCGGTCCTCGCCGAGCTGCGGGACCTCGGGGTGGATCTGGATTCGGTCACGAACGAGAGTCGGCTCCGGGTAGTCGACTGGTACTCCTGGAGTGAAGAGACGGTCCACGACATCGAGGAGCGGGGAATCGTCATCCGTTCCTCGATCGATCTGACGAACCTCGGGGTGGCGCTGAGCCGAGCGATCGCCGCTTTGGCGAGAGGCCCACCACCGCGCGCCGTGATCGAACTTCTCTCACCCGCGACCGGTTCGTACGAAGTCACCCAGGTCTTCGCATTCGCGCAGAGCGCGAAGAGGAAGTTCGATCGTCATGAGTTCACGAGCCTCGTCCTGGTCGAGAAAGAGATGCACTCAAACTCGCAGCTCACGACGCTGCACCAACCCTTTGACGGCGTCATCGAGCTCGAGCGGATCCGGAGCGGCGACCGGATTGTGCGCAAGATCGGCGTGCTTCATCTCAAAGACACGGCCCCGGACCCGACGTTCCGCATCCTCGAGATGACCGAGTCCGGCATGCGAGTCGGCCAGGACGTTCCGAAGACCCCAGCGGCAATGTCGTCGGCCCGTGGGGGCGTCCTCGAATCGCAAGACGAACGGGCTCAGCGACTCCGCCTCATCCTGCAGATTGCGACCGAGCGGCTCAAGCTCAATCCTGGAGATGCGGACGCCCTCTTCGCGATGGCCGCTGCGCAGGCGACCCTCGACGACGCGAAGGGCGGCCTGCAGACCCTCGATCGGCTCGCGGACCTCGATTCGAGGTATCCCGGTCTCTGGGTGCTCAAGACGAAACTCCACGCGAAGCTCGGCCAGGGAGAGCTCGCCCGGGAAAGTCGCCTTCGCGCTCAGCAGACCGAACCGGAGGCGGCGAAGACCATCGATGCGACCGTGCCGTGTCCGATGTGCGAAGCTCCCGTCGCGATCGATGCGACGACGTGCGGGAATTGCGGGGTGAAGTTCGCCCCGAGCCGGACGTTGGAGGAGGAACTCGACGACCTCGGGAAGGCCGCGATTCAAGAGATGGTCGAAGAGGATCTGGGCGGCCCGCAGGAACCCGAGAAACCCGTCGAGAAGCCGGCCGCTCGTCCGTCGAAACCAAAGGCGGAGCGCGCGGTCCCACCGCCCGCGAAGCCGACGGAGAAGCCACCGTCAAAGAAAGGATTGACGAACGGCCTCGTGCTCGAGCGGCGCGGCGGACTCAAGGCCGGTCGGACGAATGGATTGGGGGGCCGTACGAACGGGCTTGGAGGTCGGACGAACGGCCTCCGCGGGCGCACAAACGGACTCGGCCGGACGAACGGTCTTGGCCGAACCAATGGGCTGACCAACGGCGTGGGTCGCACGAACGGACTCACGAACGGCCTCGGGCGGACGAACGGCCTCACGAACGGATTGGGGAGGACGAATGGGCTTACGAACGGCTTGGGCCGAACCAATGGAATCACGAATGGGTTGGGGAGGACGAATGGACTCACGAACGGACTCGGCGGGCTTCGTGGAAGAGGCTTCCGGTCTGGTGGAAGCCGCGGCAGCCTTAGGAGCGCGGGATGGAAACTCTACCTAATCCCGCTCGTCGTCGTTTCCTTGTTGCTCTTACCACTCTTCAACGTCCCCGGGTACGGAGGTCCCACATACCCGATTCAGATCGACGGACGCTTCGCGGACTGGGACACCGTTTCGAAACTCTCCCCGACAGGACACGCCACTCTGAATCCAGACATCGACATCGTGCGAGTGGCTGTGGTGGACAACCGTGACTACCTTTCCTTCTACCTCGAGGTCCGAGGCAACGTCCAAGCGGGCGGACCGGCACCGTCTCGCGTCACCAACGCATACTATGCCTTCGTCGACATCGACCGGTCGCGATCGACCGGCTATGGCGTACAAGGGCTCGGTGCGGACCGGATGATCGCGATTTTGACGTGGGGCGGCCAAGTCGTGAGTGCAAGCGTCAAGTCGTACAACGACAGCCGTGGCCCCACGGACTGGAATGCCTGGCAACAACTTGGGCCTGCATTCGCTGCCGGCTCGGGGAATCAGCTCGAGTTCGAGGTCCCCCGGACCGAGCTCACCCAAACTCGAGGCCCCGTCGAGGTGGCGTTTGCGTCGCGGAGTTGGGATGGACAGTCCGACGTCGCGGACGTCACCGCTTCGAACGTGAGCCCGTTCCTCCTCGTCAGCCAATCGACGGCTGCCCCGTCCGTCGTGAATGGAACCCTCGGAGTTTTGTCCTACTTCACGTTGACGGCGGTCGGCGGACCGGTTCACGTCGACGGGATGAACGTGTCTCTGCGCGGGACTTTCGGCCTAGCATCCGTCTCGGCCCTCGACATGGTCGATGAGTTCGGGAACCTGCTCGCGGAGCAGTCGCCCTCGTCAATCGTCCGCTTCAGCTTCCCGGCCATCACCCTGTCCGCGAACGAAACGAGGATCTTTGCCGTCCGCCCGAAGGTGAACGTGGCCGATGGCACAACGATCGGGGCCTTCATCCGTGACATCAACGACGTGTCAGGCACCGTCGGAATCGCTTTCCTTCGGCCGCTCGCCGGGCCCGCGTCGTTGGCGTACATTGGCTTTACGCCCCCGGGACCTGTGGTGGATGGCGCGTTCGCCGATTGGCAGAACACAACGGTCGATCCCGCCGGCGACGTCCAGCCAATCTACGATCCCGATATCGACCTCACGCGCTACGCTTTCCAGGGCTACCGTGGTGATGCGTACTTCGCCCTGTCTGTTCTCGCGACCGCCTTCAACGGCACGATGGTGCCCGCCCTAAACCCGACGTACATCCCGCCGAGCGGCAACGCCAGCGGAGGCGGTTTCGTTTCTCCGTCTCCTCCCCCGGTGAATGGAACGGACTCGGTCCGTTTTTACCTTGATTCAGACGGTTCTTCCGCGACGGGGTACGCCGTCGGGGGAATCGGAGCCGACTTCCTGGTCGAGGTCACGGGCAAGGAGGGGAAGATCCTGACATCGCAAGCGAAGCGATTCTCAGGGACGGGCCCGTTCGACTGGCAGTGGACGTTGGTCGGGACCTCGCCGGCCGCGAACACTGGTTCCTGGATCGAAGTCGGCTTGCTCGGTGTGGCGGTCACGAACGCCTCCCGAGCATACTTTGAGACGACAGGTTGGAGCGGCGCCAAAGACGATTCCGTTCCGCCCAGCCCACCTGTGATCGTTTTCTCCGTCTCGGCGCTCTCTTCTGGCGGACTCGGTCAGCTAGAATCGGGAGGAACTTCACCGCAGGGCGACTTCGACGTCTCCACTCAAGTGTTAAGTGGGAACCAGCAGTGGTTCTTCACGAGCGTCGGTCCAACCGCTCCTGCCCCAGGCGACTGTCCTACAGCGAACAAGTTCGGCGCCAGCACCACGGCCGGGAGTTCCGCCACGAGTACCACCCTTTCAGCAGCGGGACAGGCCATCTGCTGGTACACTCCCGCAGGACAGCCAGCCAACATCGTGATCGGGACTGCGAAGACCTGGGAAGTTACTCTGGACATCTCTAACTCCGGATCGTCGTCGTACACGCTTGCAATCCTCCAGTGTACCAGCGGGAACTGTGCGTCAACGACGACGCTGTACACGACGACATCCAGTTCATTCGGTACCCCTGTCTCCTTCACGCCCAGCATTACGGTGTCTTCTTTCGGGTCAAACGATCGGATCGAATTCAGAATAACGTGGGCGAGCGGCTCCGTGTCAGTCGCGTATAACGGCGCAAGCGGAGGTGGTTCGGACAGTTGGGCGAGCATACCGATTCCCGAATTCGGCAACGAGGTCATTCCAGTCTTCTTCGCTGGTCTCGCAGCGATTATCGTGCCGCGCTGGTTTCGCAGGACGGGCGCTCGCAAGGCCTTAAGGGCTCGCGCCTGAAAACCAAGGTTGTCCCTCGGCAGTAACAGTGCGTGTCACGGACAAGCGACTGCTCACTCGACGCCCTGACCCTTGCCGAGGGATTGTTGGACGCCGCGTTGTCCCCCTGTCACGGAGCGCCCCGAACGCGGGGCTGTCGAGGAGGGACCCA
>DASWGO010000353.1:0-9488 GCA_036393695.1 Thermoplasmata archaeon | reverse complement strand
CCGTACGGGCCCGCGGGGACTTTCGGGGACCCCGCGCGCTCCGCAGGGCCCGTTCGAACCCCGGACCACCCGGTTTCTTTCCGCTCTCCGGTGAAGGAAGGCGGCTAAAAGCCGGATGCTCTTTCTAGGGACGGTGTTTGTGCGCCATCCTACCTAGCTGAGCTACGGGCCCTCCGGCTAGCGGCGGCGACATGCGACCGTTTGCCAAAACGAGCCTTTGTAATAAAGTTTGCGGTGAATGGAACCCGCCTCTGACGAATCGAATCGGAGGACCACTAATTATCCGCTTCTCACGATATAAGTCGCCGGGAGCACAACGATTTATAGACCCACTTCATCCCGCGGCCCGTGATTCGCGCGGAAAGCCGCTGCACCTCGTGCGGCGCCGTGCTCTCCGGGAAAGGCACGACCGTGTTCCCGTGTCCAAGTTGTGGCCGCGCGAAGATCGGACGGTGCTCGCGGTGCCGCGACCAATCCGTGGCGTATCGATGTCCGGCCTGTTCGTTCACCGGCCCGTGAGGTGCATGATGGGGTCCGTGGCCGTCACGTTCCGGATCATGCCCGAGGATGCCGAAACGGACCTCGAGTCGATTCGATCCCGCGTCCGCGCAACGCTCGGGAGCGCCCTTCGCGATCTGCGCGAGCAGCCCGTGGCCTTCGGCCTGAAGGCGATCCTCGCGGTGGCGATCGTGAATGATGCCTCTGGCGGCTCCGACCTGTTCGAGCAGTCCTTAGCCGCTATCCCCGGAGTGGGGAGCGTTGAGACCGTCGACGTGACGCTCGTCTGACCAGTGCGCCACTGGTTCGCCCAGCAAGACACCCGTCTCCTGGCGGGTCAGGTCCCCTTTCGCAAGATGAGGACGGGGCACTTCGCCAGCTTGACGATCCGGTCCTCGACGGGGCCGAGGGCGAACTTCCGGAGGCCGCCCGGAGAGGTCGCGCGGATCATGAGCAACGACGCTTCCGCGCTCTCGCGGAGCGCCTCCGACTCCCACTGGGTCGAGTAGATGACCTTCGGTTCAACCGTCACGCCCCGTTCGTGTGCGCGGCCTTCGAACCGCGTGCTCTCCTGCTTGAGGCGTTCCGCTTCCGAGGGGTCGCTCGCGAGCGCCACGACTTCGACGACCGGATGGTCCTCGGCGGCCAGGATCAGGGCGAGGTCGTCGATCCCCTCGAGACTCCAGATCGGGCTCGTGAGGACGACGATCCGCCGTAGCGGCCTCCGGAACCCCTGGGTCTTGAACACGATCACGTCGCACGGCGCGTTCTCGATCAGGTAGTCGATGTTGCTCCCGAGCACCCGACGGTCCCCCTCGATCCGCTCGCCCCGCCATCCCATGACGAGGAGGTTCACCGCTTCTTCGCGGATCGTGTCCAAGATGATCTCGTAGACTTTGTGGCCGATCTTGACGACCGGACGGGTGTCGACCCCCATGTGCTCGCCGATCCGGGCGAGGCGTTGGAGCCCTCGAATCCGGTCGTCCACGTACCGGAACCGAATCGCCTTCGGCGGGAGGTTCCGGGGAATCTCAACGACGTGAAGGAGGCTCAGCTCCGCGTTCTTCGCGCGGGCGATCCGCGCCCCGAGTTCCACGAGCGCCTCGTCCTCGAACTCCCGCAGCGGGAGGAAGACGCGGTATCGCTCGAGCTCCACATGGTCTTCCGTGGTCGCGAGGATGTCGCGCACCTCCGCGGCTGAAGCAGGCGGAGCCGGACCACCCGCGGCGCGGCGGCCCCCGACCCAGTGGTACGCGAGCCCGATCGCGAGCCATACGCCTCCGAGCAACGTGGCGAGCATCCCCGGGGGCATGGGCGCGTCACTCCTCGCCGGGTAATTCCACAGGAGAGCACCCACGGCGAGGTTGAGTGCGATGGCGGCCATGGGGACCGCCGGCACGAGAGGCACCCGGAATCCCGGCGCGCTCCGTCTCTCGCCGCGGCGCAACGCGACGACCGAGGCGTGCACGAACGCGAACAAGCCCAGGAACGCAAGGCTCGCCAGGATCGCGATTGTCTCGATCGTCAGGAAGACGAGGAAGCCCGCGCCGACGAACGTCAGGGCGACCGCGGCGGGTGGCACTTCCCGTCCCCCGATGCGGGCGAAGCTCCCGGGAAGGAGGCGGTCCCGGGCCATGCTGAACGATGTCTTGATCGCCGCGGTCAGGTTCGAGTTCAAGGCGCCGTACATCGAGACGATTCCGATGATCAACACGATGACCCTCACGTACGGCCCTCCGACGAAATGCCGGATGCCCGAGAGGACCATGTCTTCCGAGCCGCCGAGGCAGCCCCCGCACGCAGGCCATCCGGACAGTTTGTCGCTCGCCACGTTTCCGAGCACCGCCAAGAAGAAGCCCCCGTACACGAGGAACGCGAGCAAGAGCGCGAGGAACACGCCCCGCGGCACGCTGCTCTCGGGGTGTTTCACCTGGTCGGACAGTTGCGCGACGACTTCGAAGCCCTGGAAGGCGATGAAGAGAACCCCGGCCCCGAGCATCAAGTCGAGCGACGAGACCGGGGCCCCGACCGCGAAGCCCCGCGGAGGACCCGGTTGGAAGACGGAAATGACCCCGAGGACCGCGACGAGGACGATCAGCAGGATTTTCCCCAACGTCAACCGACCGAGCGCGCGGATGGGGAGGTGGACTCGCGCGAAGTGCGCGATCGCGGAGAGCCCGAGGACCGCGAGGGCGACGAGGCTGACCTCGAGCGGGTTCGGGCCGAAGAACGACGACTCGTCGGATGGGCGGACGAGTTCGACGAGGAAGATGCCGAGACCGAGGGCGCTGAGCGCGGATGCTGCCATGTGGCCACCCCACGAGAGCCACCCACTCACGAACCCGCTCGGCGTGGGCAATGCGCTCCTCACCCAGACGTACGCGCCGCCCGAAGCATCGGGCCGGCCCGATGCGAGCTCGGCGTACGCCATGCCGGCGAGGGCCGCGACGAGCGCGGCGACGGCGAGGCTCAACAAGACGAGGGGTCCGGCGACCGAGTATGCCGCGCCGACCAGGAGGAAAATCGCGGCGCCGACCATCGCTCCGAGGGCCGCCATCGTGATGTCGAACAGGCCGAGGTCCCGGGTGACTCGCACGCGAACGGAAGCCGACCCGGGTCCGGGACCGGACACGGAGGGGCGGAGAATGGGCCGGCTACTTGAGGCTATGGCGGTGGACCGATACAAGCGGACTTCCCGCTGCAACCGCAACCGAAGAGAAGAGCGGCGGCTACGACGAGGCGGACTTCGCTGCGGTCTTCGCGATCGTTTCGCCAAGCGTCCGGAAGACGAGCTCGACGTTCTCCCCCGTCTTCGCGGAACTGAAGAAATACGGGGCCTCAAACGCCTCGGTTGCTTGTTTCACCTGTTCCTCGCCGAATGCGGCTTGGTCCTTCAGGTCCGTCTTGTTGATCGCGAACGCGACGGGGATCTCGCCCACGGTCCGGAACACGGACTCGACCCACGAGTCCAGGTCCTCGAGCGTGTCGTATCGCGTGATGTCGGCCACGGCGAGAATCCCTTGCGCCCCATGGAAGTAAGCCTCCCGGAGGAGTTCGCGGAATCCCTTCGAGCCCATGATGTCCCAGATGGTCATGTCCATCTGGATTGCGTCGCCAACTTTCGGATTGAGAGCGAGTTCTTTCTTGGAGACTTTCGCGCCGAGCGTCACGATGTATCGATCATCGTACTCGTTCAGCACGTAGCGCTTGATGAGCGAGGTCTTGCCCACGGCGTGCTCCCCGACGAGGCAGACTTTCACCTTCATTCGCCGTGGTTCTATCATGACGGTCCTCGGAGAGATTCGATAAAATCCTCCGGCAATTTGCGGCTATTCGTTAGGGTCTATTTAGTCGTTACCGAGAAAAACGCAGTCTTGCGACCCATGTCGCGTCGCACGCAACCCTTGAAATAACGACGCAGGGATGCGGCGCCGTGGACGCGTTCGCGGCGACTCGACTCGCGGCCGGCACCGCCTTTCTGGTCGTCGCGGCGGCGTCCGACGTGCGGACGCGACGCGTCCGCAACCCGTTGTGGATCGTCTTGGGAACGCTCGGACTGGTCATCCTCGCCGTGGAACTCCTCGTCGAATCGGCGTCGTGGCCGATGTGGTCCCTCGCCGGTTCCGCGGCGCTTCTGTTCTACGCGGTCTTCTTCGGCCGGCCGCTCTTCGATGAAGACGGTTTCCACGCTCGACCCGCTCGGATTGGACTGTTCTTTGCAGCCGGCGCGATGTGGATCGCCCCGCTCGGGTTCGCGGGAATCGTTGCCAGTTCCGTTCCCATCGTCGAGCTGGCGTCGATGCCCCTGATGCTCGTCCTGTACCAGCTGATGCTCCGAGCCCGGCTCCTCGCCGGCGGGGCGGATGCGAAGTGCCTCATGGCGCTCACGTTGCTTGTTCCCACGTATCCCCACGCGTCGCCGTTCCCGCTGTTCGCCGCGGACCCGAGAGTCCAACCCGCGTTCCAGGCGTTGTTTCCGTTTTCGTTCGTCGTCCTTGTGGATGCCGCTGTCCTCCAATTGGTCGTCCCCCTGGGTCTGTTCATCTACAATCTCACCCGCGGCGACGTCGGGATCCAATCGTTCCTCGGATATCGTGCAGCGCTAGATCCATTTCCGAAACACGTGAGGCTGATGGAGCGGATCACGGACCGAGGCGAACACGTGGTCGTCCTGCGTCCGAAGCGCGATTTGGATCCCAGGCCGGAGATCCTCAAGCTGCGTTCTGCGGGAATCCGGCGAGCGTGGGTCACCCCGTGGGTCCCGTTCATGGTCCCCCTCCTCGGGGGCTTCCTGCTTGCCTTCTTGGCGGGAAACCTGCTCGTCGCGGTCCTGGGCGCTGGGCGCTAGGCGTCGCGACATCGAAATCCTGATATATCGCGCACTCTCTCGGCCGCCTCAGCAGTGGTTTGACGGCCAAAGCGGCGGGGATACACCCGGTCCCATCCCGAACCCGGAAGTTAAGCCCGCCCACGTTCCCTGCGGTAGTGCAGTGCGCGAGCCTGCGCGAAGCCTGCCTTCCTTTGAGGAGGGCTTGGGCCGACGACCTAGGCACGCTAGCCGTCCATCCTTGTGGTGGACGACGAACCGTGCCGTTCTAACGGCCGTTGGTCCTTGGAACGCTGTCAGCCACTCTCTTATTCCTTCTCGCGGCGCTTCGCGCGGAGCTTCAATCCGAGGATGATCACCGGAACGACGGCAACGAAGATCATGTCGGACAGCTCGGGAATCGCGACGGTGACGGAGGACGTGCTGCCGATGAGCGGGTAGCCGCCGATCGTCGTGTAGTTCAGGAACGCCCAGTTCACGAGCTGCGTCCCGGTGAACGTCGAGCTCACCCGAGCGCTCATCGTCAGGCTGTGCGAGCCCGGTGCGACGCTCGTGAAGTTCCAATAGAACGTCCGACCGCTCATCCACGTCGGCACCGGAGTCGCTCCGACGTAGTCGAAGCCGTTCGGCAAGCTGTCCTTAATCGAGACCGTGCCCGCCGCGACGGAGCCCGTGTTATTGTAGTAGATCGTGAACGTCACGAGATCCCCCGCCTTCGCGTTCGATGGGCTCGCGGTCTTCACGACCGTGATCGTCGGTCGCGACACGGTGGCGTTCGCCCATCCGCGCGTCCGAGTCAGAGGTCGGGAGAGTTGATCGGCGTAGTCCAGGGTGACCGTGTTCCGGAGCACTTGTCCGTCCGTCGTCGTCGCGCTGACTTGGACCGTGACCGTGAAGGAATGGGCCCCCGGCATGACGTTCGTGAAGGCCCAGCCGTACATCGGCCCGATGATGTAGCTGTAGGGAACGCTGGAGGACGAGAAGACGACGCCGGAGGGCAGCGTGTCGTTGATCCAGGCGATCTTCGCCATCCCTGTGTCGGTGTTGTTGTAATACAACGTGTACGTGATCAATTCGCCCGGCGCCGCGATGGCGCGGTTCTGCGTCTTGACGACGGAGATGGTCGGTCGGTGACGATCGTTGCCGCGAGCCGGAGATGGGAACAGCGAGACGTAGAAGTCGGCCGCGTCGTTGTTGGTGTCCATCGGCCGTCCAGTGATGGGATCCTTGAACCGCGCCCACGTCTGGCCGCTCCCGACGCTCGGAGAGTACGTCGTCTGGTCGACGACGTTGGTCCCCTGGCGGAGCATGAGCTGAGCGTTCCCATTCGGGAGCGAGTTCGTCGGGAGAAGCACCGAAAGATACTCCAAGCCGGATCCCCAAGCACCGAGGTTCTGCGTCGTGAAGCTGAAGATGACGGTGAGTTTGCTCCCGCGGACCAGGGCCAAGTTCCAGCCGTTCAAGGAAATTGGAGTCGCGGTGGGGTTCGCCAGTTCCACCCATTCCGGGCTCGGCTGGGGCGAGACCTCGTTGATCACCGCGTTCGTTGCGGCCTGAGCGGCGATCGGGAACCGAGCCACGGCGGCGTCGGGCAAGGCGACATCGTACCCGAGGCGCCAATCCGAGGCGAAGTAGATGACTTGGTATCCGGCGGCCAAGGCGAGCGCGCTCGAATTCACGGAGAATTCCATCCGGTGCGCGTCCAGGCCGACATCGATCGGCCGGACGAAGTTCCAAGGGTTCGCGCGGGCCGGCACGAACGCGTACAGACCGCTCGAGTTCACGGCTCCGTTCCGGCCAATCACGGCGATCGCATAATCGAATCCGTAGATTCGACCTTGGACATCGGACCACAGGCCGGTCGCGCTCGAGTTATCCGCGTCGATGTAGGCGTACACCACGTCCACCCCTGCCTCGGGCGGCAATCCGATCGGGCAGATATATCGGGTCACGCTCCGGCCCGCGTACGGGGGCGGATACCAGGAGGGGATCGTCGTGTTGAGCCAGCAGTCTGGGCCGGCCGGGTAGTCCGGGATCCCGTCGCCGTCGACGTCGCCGTTGGTCCGGTCGTCCGTGACGTTGTCGTTGTTGAAGTCGCGAGTCAGGTTCGGCCCGAGTAGGTTCTCGACGGCGTCCGGAACGGTGTCGAGGTCCGTGTCCACGGCCACCGGGGACGTCCGGCTGCGCGTCGTCGGAATGTCTTGCCCCCCGAGCAGGCGGCCGTCCACGCGGACGTATCCCGTGAAGTTCGTCCCGAGGTCGACCGCCGTCGCGACGAGGTCGACGTTCGCATCGTACTCGGGTGCGCCCGTCCGGTTCGTCACGTCTCCGAGGACGTCCTGGCCGTATGGGCGGCCGCGCCAGTCTCCGAAGGCGCCATCGACCCGGAGGTTCGTCGGCGCCGCCCCGAGGTAGACGAGCCCCGTCTCCGGCGCCCGGAAGCTCGCGGTCCCGTTCGAGACGATCCCCGCGACGGACAGCCCGAACGTGGAAGTCGGCGTGAGGTTGGCCCACCGGGCTTGAATCCAGAGGACTTCGGGCGCCGCGACGACCTCGTTCATCGGGAGGCTCGCGGCTGCGCCGGTCATCGAGACGTTCGAAAGGAACGGATCCGCCGCATCGAGGGCACCGCTGCCATCGTCCCGATAGAGGGAGAGGTCGACCGCATCCGTCGAGGTGCCAAGGCGAGTCACGTTCAGCGCGGCCAGATGGGGCACCCCGCCCATCGGACTCATCGTGACCCGAAGGAACGCGACGCCCGGGCCAGCGACCACGTCGGGCGCCACGGTCTGCTGACCCAACACGACCGTCGGCCGGCTCGGCACCACGGAGCCATCCGCCGAGTCGCGGTCTCCGAGGTTGTCCGCAGCGTACACGAGGATTCGCGTCTTCGCGGGATCGGCGACCGTCGTGCGGAGTTCGAGTTGCGAGCCGCTCACCGCGGCGTCCGCAGAACCGCCCGACACGAACCGCCGCCAATCGTTGGACCGGGGCGTCTCGGTTTCGTTGAAGCGGAAGCTGTCGACGCCGTGCTGAAGGCCTCGATAGTCCCGCCATCCATAGATTTCGACCATCGCGTCCGCGCCGAGGTCGCCAATCGGATAGCCGGTCTTCCGGTTGTTGTCCTCGTCCAGGAACACGAAGACACTGTCCGTCTCGTTCGAACCGGACCCCTGGAACAGGAGGCCTTGCACCCGCGCGTTCACGAACAAGTTCTGATTCTGCGTCGCCACTTTCACGTCGAGCAGGTTCACACCCGGGTTCTGGACTTGGTCCGTCGGCGAGTCGGAGTACGCCGGGAACGGCGCCCAGTCGCTGAAGTCTCCGTCGATCCGGATGATCGAGGACGGGCCATTGGGCGACGGCGAAAGCATGCTCGCGAGGATCGGGACGATGACCATGAGGGCTACGACGGCGGCAATGCCGACGACCGATCGAGACCAGTGCGGCTGCGCGGGAATTCGCGGGGGCCCGTAGCGACCCCGGCGGCCGTTCGTGAATCCGTTTCCGTTGACGAGGCCGTTCGTCGCGCCCTTGCCGAACGTGAGGCCGTTGACGGCTCCGGTCGTCAGGCCGTTCACACGGCCTTCGGCAAGGCCGTTGACTCGGCCGTTTGTCCGGCCATTCGTGCGGCCGTTCGTCCGACCCGAGCGGGTCCCATTGAAACGGCCATTCACGTGGCCACTGCCGGCGGGACCGGAGGTCGCGAGGCCGCTGGACCGCAGGCCCGAGACGGCGGCTTGGAGGGATCGGCCCTCCGTCCGCTCGAGCCGGTCCGCCCGTTCGAAACAAGCCCGGGCCTCGTCGGGACGGCCGAGCCGGTCGAGGATCTCCCCTTTCGTCCGCCACGCCACAATCAACGAAGGGTCCGCGCGGAGCAGAGAGTCGTAGTGGCCGAGCGCCTCGACGAGACGCGTGTCGACAGCCTTCGGCGCCGCGGTTGCGGCCGGCTGCCGCCAGCGCGCGGGGAGGGCCGACGCACCGGCGATGGAACGAAGGATGTTCTGGACCTCCAGACGATACTCGTCGTCTTTCGCCGGGTTCAGGTCCGCGGCCTTCGAGAGAGAGTCCGCGGCTTCCGCCGAACGGCCCAGCTTCTCGAGGATCCTCGCCCGGTTCACCCAGGCCCGCTCCAACGTGGCGTCGGTCTCGATGAGACGGTCGTAGTGCTCGAGCTCTTCCTGGAGCCGGTCCGTCTCCGAGAGGGCCGGGACGGCCTGGGCCATCCGCTGCCAGCGCGTCAGGAAGTCTTTCACAACGCCTTTCGCGTTCGCGGTCGGAGCGGCCGGCTTGGCCGAGGTCACCGCCGTGCCGCAGATTGCGCATTCCGTTTCATCGAAGAAGAGATATCCGCCGCACCGCGGACAGAAGGGCGAGCTCTCGTCGAGGCTCGGCTGGAATCCGGGGAGCAGCGCGAATTCTTCGCGGGTGTATTGACGACCGCAGACGCCGCACTTCATCGCGTCGACGCCCATCCCCGCCCCACATGTGAGACAAATCCGAGCGGGGGCGTCTTCCTCGGCGACGAAGTCTTCGATCTGCTCCGACAATCCCGAGTCGGCGGAGACATCGAATTCCACGCCGCAGAACGGACACGACTTCGCGGCGGTCCCGACGAACGACCCGCATTCGGGGCAGAGGAAGAGCTCGCCCGACGCGTCCT
>DASWGO010000352.1:0-9476 GCA_036393695.1 Thermoplasmata archaeon | reverse complement strand
CAACGTTCCGGGCGAGCCGGCGCAACTCGCCCTGGTCCATCCACTCGACTTTCAGGTACTTGAACAGCTCCCGGTCCGTCATCCCGAGCCGCCGCCCTTCCGCGATGCAGACCTTGTACGCCTCGATCTCGGTCGGCGCATCGGGGTAATTGAAGCCTTCCGGGAAGAGCTCCTTCCCTTCCCGGAACTGGCGGACATGGACGAGCTCGTGCACGACGTCGAGATAGATGTCCCGCCGGTTTCCCGTTCGCAGGTAGTGCGTCGAGACCACGAGGTGGCCGTCCTCGTCGCTGACGCCCATGTACCCCCATTTCGAAGAGAAGAACTCGACCTTGAGCGCGCGGAGGACGGACTTCGTCCTCGGTCCGAAAATCCCGCGGACCGCGTCGACGTTCTCGAAGCCCTTGAAGTGATCGAGGAATCGCTCGTAATGCAGGCGGATGTTCCTTGGAATGACGACGTTCGGGAGTTTCACCTTGGAAGCGATCATCGTTGCGGCACCTCGGAAAGGATTCGCAGGGCTTCTTGGCTGTGGCTCTTCGGGTCGACGGTTCGGTATGCCGACAAGATGGTCCCGTCCGGGCCGATGATGTATGTCACGCGCTTGGCCACGCCAAGGAACCCCAACGCGTTGTACGCTCGCGTGATGCGTTTGTCGGGGTCCGCCACCAGATCGAAAGTCAAGTGGTACTTTTCGCGGAACGCGCGGTGCGACGTCTCGTCCTGAACGCTGATGCCCAAGACGACCGCTCCGGCCGCCCGGAAAGCCGCCGTGTCGTCGCGGAAGGCACACGCTTCTCGCGTGCATCCCGCCGTGTCGTCCTCCGGATAGAAGAACAGCACGACCGGCTTGCCCTGAAAATCCCGGAGGCGGATCGGGACGCCGTCCTGGTTCGTCCCCTCGAAGTCGGGCGCTCGGGTGCCGGATTGAAGCGGGTCGCCCATCGGCCGCCTTCGAACCGTCCGTCGCACTTCAATGATTGCCCTGCTCCGTCCGACGGCGAATCTCTGCGCGGCGTTCAAGCGGAAAACCGTGGCCAGTCTTTCAAGATCTCTCGCGCGGCGTTGTAGCCCGGAGCGCCCGTGATTCCCCCGCCGGGGTGAGAGCCGGATCCGCAGAGGTACAGACCCTCGACCGGAGTTCGGTAGCGCGACCAACCCGGGACGGGGCGGAGGACGAGCGACTGGTCCAGCGTCATCTCCCCATGGTAGATGTGACCCTCCGTCAGGCCGAACCTCGCTTCCAGGTCGACCGGCGTTAGGACCTGGCGGTGGAGGATCAGTCGTTCCAGACCGGGCATGTGCTCCTCCAGGATGGCCGTCACGCGCTCGCCGAGTTTTTCCCTGTCGGTTTCCCACGTTCCGCGTCGCAGCGCGTACGGGGCGTATTGGACGAGGGCCGACATCACGTGCTTCCCCGGAGGGGCGAGGTCCGGATCCACGACGGTCGGCACGGTCACATCGAGGAAGGGGTCGGCCGATGCCCTGCCGTACTTCGCGTCGTCGTACGCCCGCTCGATGTATTCGAGCGAGGGGCACACCCGGAAGTGAGGTGGCACGCCGTCGCCTGCGAGCGTCAACCTCGGGGCACCGTCGAGGGCGAAATTCACGTTCGCGACGACCCCGTTCATCTCGAAGTTCCGGACGTGATTGAGGAAGTCGGGGCCCAGTTCCTCGGGCTCAACGAGATGGAGGAAGGTCCGCTTCGGGTCCGCGTTCGACGCCACCACGCGAGTGCCGATCGTCTCACCGCCGTTCACCTCGACCCCGGTGACACGTCCGTCGGCGCTCACGATTCGCGTCACCTCCGCCCCCGTTCGAATCGTCACGCCGGCGTCCCGCGCCGCCTGGCCGAAAGCGTCGGCGAGGGCGCCCATACCGCCCCTCACGAACGCCGAGGCGGTGCCATGGACGTCAGGCCGGAACCGCGGGACGAGCCCGAATGCTGTCCCCGGGGAGAATGGTCCTTCGAAGGTGCCGAGGAGACCATCGACCGCGAAGCTCGCCTTCAGCAGCTCCGTCTCGAACCACTCGTTCAGGAAATCCCGGATCGACATGGGGGGGAGGCGGAGCATTTGCTGCATCATCGGCTTGCCGAGGCGTCGCAGTGGAAGCGCACGGCGGAAGAGCGACATCTGCTCCCCGAGGCTCGGGGTCGGGAGGCTCGGCGGCGTCATCGCGAGGACTGGGTCCAGCGCCGCGGCGAACTGTCGCAGGAATTCGACCATGCGCGGGTACACTTCGGCATCCTTCGCCGAGAACGAGGCGAGCCCCTCCTGGGTCTTTCGGACGTCCCGCCAGATGCGGAGGGCCCGGTCCTCTCCGAGCGCAACGACCTCGGGATCAGGTTGGATGAATTGCACGCCGCGCGCCGCGAGATTCAAGTCCTCGACGACTTCCGGTCGCAGGCGTCCGCACACCGAGGCGCCCGTGGGCCCGTGGAAACCAGGGGCGATCTCCTCCGTCGTCATGGGACCGCCCACCGCGGGTCGCCTCTCGAGGACGAGGACACGGCGTCGTGCGCGCGCGAGGTATGTCGCCGCCACGAGGCCGTTGTGGCCGCCGCCCACGATTACGACATCGTAATCCTCGGCCACGGATCACACCCGCCACAGGGCCCAATCCTTCAGGATTTCTCGGGCGGCGTTGAGACCCGGAGCCCCCATGACGCCGCCTCCCGGATGGGCCCCGGAGCCGCACAGGTAGAGCCCCTTGATCGGCGTGCGGTATTGAGCCCAACCGGGGACGGGGCGCAGGAAGAACAACTGGTCCGGCGTGAGCTCTCCATGGAAAATGTTCCCGCCGGTGAGGCCAATCATCTGCTCGAGGTCCCAGGGGCTGAGCACCTGTTGGTGGAGGATGATGTCTCGGAGCTTCGGGACGTACTCCTCGATCGTGTCGATGACGGTCTCCGCGAACGCCTCCCGCCGGTCCGGCCAGTTGCCGTTTCGCAACGTGTACGGCGCGTACTGGATGAAGCACGACATGATGTGCTTGCCCGGAGGGGCGAGGGTCGGGTCCAAGGTCGAGGGGATGCACATGTCGATGAACGGACGATGGGAAAAGTCGCCGTACTTCGCGTCGTCGTACGCCTTCTCGATGTAGTCGACGCTCGGGCCGATGGAGATCGCCCCTTGGAGCTGCGGCCCGTTCCCCGGGAGGGCGGAGAAGCTCGGGGCCTCTTTCAGGGCGAAGTTCGCTTTGCCCGAGGATCCTTCGATCTTGAAGTTCTCGATGCCCCGGACGAAATCGGCGGGGAGATCAGACCGCTCGAGGAATTTCAGGAACGTGCGCTTCGGGTCGGCGCCGGACGCGATCACCTTCGCCTCGATGCGTTCTCCGCTCGCCAGTTCCACGCCGATCGCCCGGCCGTCCTTCACCAGGATGTGGTGGACCTCCGCATTCAGCCGGATCTCGGCTCCGTAGGAGCGGGCGGCGCTCGCGATGGACTCGCTCACCATGCCCATGCCCCCGCGGACGTACCCCCAGGACCGATACGCGCCGTCGATCTCGCCCATGTAGTGGTGCATGAGCACGTAGGCCGTCCCGGGGGAGCGCGGACCGAGGAGCGTCCCGATGATCCCGCTCGAGCAGAGGCCCGCCTTCAAGGCATCCGTCTCGAACCATTCGTCCAGGTAGTCCGCGGCGCTCATCGTCATCAGCCGTGCGAAGGTGTAGAGTTCGTCCTCCGTCAGCGTCTTCACCTGCTTGTTCAGGGCGAACAGCTTCCGGAGTTCCGACGGATTGAGGGATCCGACGTCGGGCGGCGTCATCGTGAGCGTCGGCGCGATGAACTTCGCGAGGCGCGCCATGAGCCGGCCGAACCGCGGGTACGCCTCCGCGTCGCGCCGGGAGAATTTCGCGATGGCTTGGAACGCGTCCTCCTCGTCCCCGCGGTGGTACAGGTACCGTCCGTCCGGCAGAGGGGTGAAGCTCGATTCCTGCGGGATCACCTCGAATCCGTGGGACGGGAGGTCGAGGTCGCGGATCACCTGGGGACGGAGGAGGCTGCATACGTAGGAGCAGACGGTGAATTTGAACCCGGGGAACACTTCTTCGGTGACCGCCGCGCCCCCGAGGACATGTCGCCGTTCCAAGACCAGGACCCGTTTCCCCGCGCGGGCCAGGTAGGCGGCGGCCGTCAGGCCGTTGTGCCCTCCGCCGATTACGATTGCCTGGTACCGAACGGCCACAGGATGGACCACCTGGGGCGTCGCGTGCAGCCAGATGTCGCGCCGACCCGCGAGGGTTAACCGGGGAAGGGTTAAATCAGTTCCCCGCGGCCCGCCTGCGGGATCACGGGCTCAGACTCGGCGCTTGAATCCCCGTCCTCCGTTGCAATGCTTCGAGTCGATTGACCAGCTCCAACGGGCTGAGTTCCCCTCGTTTCCATTGCGCCAGCAGGGCCAACTCGCTCCCCCAGCCATAGCTTTGCCTGGCGGCCACCCGGGCCCTAATCGCTGCCGGGAGTCGTGCAAACCGATCGACGAAACCGAATCGACCTTTCCGCGGAGGAGACCTACGTTGGGCGGTCCAACCGTTCAGGACGCCCAAGCCGGTCCCTTCGCCGTACTCCCACTTCAGGTACCGAGCAATCTCTATGCCATCGTTGGACAAAGACCGATCGCGCACAAACCCGGCTCCACATAATTGCATCATTTTTCTTCCTCTCTTGAGCGGACGAGCGAAGAGATTCCGAGGGTATAATGGCATCGATTTGAGGAATAGCTGCAGGATAATCATTTTCGGTGATTCATGATATAAGTATCTGTACTGACTATACTTATTGAACTATATTCGCATATCTTAAACCATTCACATACCGGCTATTATCTATCACGGTATGATATAGGTGGCCCGTTTTACCCTTCCTGGCGATCGATGGTGAGGCGAGAATGGCGCGGTCGGGTCGGCAACCAATCTGTGTCTGCGCGAGACTGGATGACAAGGGCGGACTTGGATTGCGCTCTGTTCGATTAGAACTCCCTGCATCTCCATAGGGTTAAATTCCTTTCCGGCGGTCCCGCCGCGAGGAGGCAATCGTGCGCCGAGGCTCACCGTTTCATTCCCGCACGTCCGCCCTCTGCGAGAGCTGGGAGTGGCGAGGATGGTCCGGGTATCTCGCAGCTTCCTCCTATTCCCTCGTCCCGGAGATGGAGTACTACGCGATCCGACATTCCGCGGGGCTGCTTGACGTCTCCCCGCTCTACAAGTACCTCATCAGCGGGAAGGACGCCCTCCACCTCGTCAACAAGGTCGTCACGCGCGATGCGTCGAAACTCGCGAAGGGGCAGATCTACTACACGCCGTGGTGCGATGAACGCGGGAAGACGGTCGACGACGGCACCCTCTGGAACTTCGGAGACGGTTCCTTCCGGATGACCTCCGCGGAGCCGAATCTGAAATGGCTCCAAGACGCGGGGATTGGACTCGACGTCGAGGTGACGGACGTCTCCGAGGATATCGGGGCGCTCGCCCTCCAGGGCCCCTCGTCGCGCGCGATCCTTCTCGAAGGAGCCGATGGCGCAGTCCAGAAACTCAAGTACTTTCGATTCGTGAAGACGACGTTCGACGGGATACCGGTCCACATCTCTCGGACGGGCTATACCGGCGATTTGGGATACGAGATCTGGGTCGAGCGCGAACGGGCCGAGGCGTTGTGGGACGCCGTCATGGAGAAGGGGCAGGGGCATGATATCACGCCGGCCGGGATGCTCGCCCTCGACGTCGCCCGGATCGAGGCAGGGCTCATCCTGGCAGAGGTCGAGTACATGCCCTCGCGGAAGGCGGTCATTGACGCGCAAATGTACTCGCCGTTGGAGTTGAGCCTGGATTGGACCGTTGCAGGAAGCAAGGGTCCGTTCATCGGGAGGAAGGCGCTCCTCGAGGAAGGGCGACGCGGTCCCGCACGGCGGACGGTCGGCCTCGAAATCGACTGGCAGACGGTGGAACGTTTCTACTGGGATATGGGGTTGCCGCCGCAGCCACCGGCCGAACCTTGGCGGGAGAAGGTCCCGCTGTACTCGGGCTATCGTCAAATCGGGTGGGCCACGAGCGGTTGCTGGTCGCCGCTGTTGAAGCGGTACATCGCGATCGCCACCGTCGCCTCGCCGTATTCGCGACCCGGGACGCGTATCGAGATTGAAGTGGCGGTCGAGTGGGAACGGCATCGGGCGCCCGCAACGGTTGTCGAGAGACCGTTCTTCGAACCGGAGAGAAAGAAGGCCTGAGCCACGCGGCAATCCCTTTATCGAGCGCGCGGTTAGGGTCCGCGCCATGGCGTCGATGGACGCGGTCATCGTCGGGGGCGGTCACAACGGGCTCGTCGCCGCCGCGTACCTCGCGAAGGCCGGCCTCAAGGTGCTGGTGCTCGAACGTCGCCCCATCGTGGGCGGCGCATGCGTCACGGAGGAAATTCATCCCGGGTTCCGCGCCTCGACGCTCGCGTACACATGCGGCCTTCTGCGGCCCGAAATCAAGGCCGACCTCGACCTCCCGTCGTTCGGCCTGGAGGAGCACGTCTACGATCCTTCCCTCTTCCAGCCCTTCCCGGACGGGCGGTTCTTGCTCTATCGGAATGAAGAGGATTGGAATCGGAAGCAGATGGCGAAGTTCTCGAAGAAGGACGCCGCGGCCTGGCCCCGGTACGCGCGTTTTTGGGACGACTTCGCGGAACTGGTCGAGCCGACGTTGCTCGCACCTCCCGTGTCCCTCGCGGACCTCGCATCGTTCGTCCGCACCCCGGAGGCGGAAGACTTCCTTCGACGGATCATCTTCACGTCCATCGCGGACATGCTCGATGAGTTCTTCGAGTCCGACGAGGTGAAGGCGTCCCTCGCCACGAGCGCGGTTGCGGGGACGATGGCGGGGCCGCGGACCCCCGGGACTGCGTTCGTGTTGGGCCACCATACCCTCGGGAACATCGGAGGCGTGAAAGGAGTCTGGGGTTGGTCCCGCGGCGGGATGGGAGGGATCTCCGAGGCGATCGCGCGTGCCGCCCGCCACTACGGGGCCCAGATTCGGACGAACGCCGACGTCGCACGAATCCTCACGCGGGACGGACGAACGGTCGGGGTCATGTTGGCCGATGGGACGCAGGTGGATGCGTGCGCGGTCCTCAGCAACGCTGATCCGAAACGGACCTTCCTCCGCCTCATGCGCGCGGAGGACTTGCCCGGGGACTTCGTGCGCGCGATCTCGCGAATCCGTTTTGAATCCTCTTCGTTCAAGCTGAATCTCGCGCTCCGCGAGCTCCCGGACTTTCGTGCCGTTCCCGGCACCACGGCCCAACCGCATCACAAGACGATCATCGATCTCGCGCCCTCGATGGACTACCTCGAACGGGCCTACGACGACGCGAAGCGGGGCCGCCCGTCGCGAGAGCCGTTCCTGGAGTTCGTGATCGAGTCGGCGAACGACCCGACGGTCGCACCGCCCGGGATGCATACCCTGACGGTCTCCGCGAAGTTCGCGCCGTTCGATCTCGCGACCGGATCTTGGGACACTGAAGGGAAGGCGTTTGCGGACCGGATCGTCGAGCTCCTCGAGCAGTACGCTCCGAACATCCGTCGAGCGGTCGTGGCGATGGACTGGCGCTCTCCGCTCACGATGGAACAGGAGTATGGCCTCACGCGGGGCGACGTGTTCCACGGTGCCATCTTGCCGTACCAGATGTTCTCGTTCCGGCCGGTCCCGGGATGGTCCTCGTACCGCACGCCCGTCCGCGGACTGTACCTCTGCGGGGCCGGAGCGCATCCGGGGGGCGGAGTGATGGGAGCGGCCGGACACAACGCCGCGATGGCGGTCCTCGAGGACTGGTCCGAACTCCGGTCCGCGTGAGTCAGGCTTTGCGAACCTGGTCCTCGTACGGATTCAGGAATCCGGAACTCCCGCTTTCGAGGAAGTTCTTCAGGCAAACGAAGAGTTCAGACCAGCGCCCGCGTTGTCGCCGGATGTCCTCTGCGTCTCCCTCCGCGAATCCTGCCAGAGAGAAATAGATCGCGGTGCCGCTCGCTTTCTCCTCGAAGTCGAACTTGATCACGAAACTGGAAGTGCGCCGGGACCAACGGAGCGCGATGTGCTGGTCGGTCTTCCACTCCGTCACATGGATGGCCCCGGCATCCCAGCCGAATGCATAGGTCCCGCCGGGCCGCGGTTCCACCGTTGCGGTGCCGCGAGGCAGCCCGCCCGTGGACCAGTGGTCGAGCTGGGCCGGATCGGCGAACGCGCCGAACACCGCCGACGGCTTCGCTTCGATCAGGACGGTCAGGCGCAGGTCGGGACCGGTCACAGGGGAATGGTCTGGCCGCACGCTGTCGGTCCGACCCTCCGCGATGGACTTCAAGTTTCCCAGGCACATTCGCCACGCGTCTTGGACGCTCCCAGACGTCGTGGCCTCGAACGGGACTCCCAGATGCCGCACCCGAAGAAGAGCCGTGTCGCCCGCCGCGTCCTCAAGGTCGTATGACACGCGCGTCTTCGACGATCGGATCGGCCACGTGAACGCAAACCGCCGCAGCACCTCACCCTCCTCGATGTTCGTGTCCCACGATCGCTGCTCGGGCAGGATGATGCAGGTCTCGCCGCCAAACTTGAACGCACCGCCGACTTTCGGATCAATCCGGCACCAGCCGCAGAACCATCGCGAGAGGTGCTCAATCCGCAGCAGTCGCTCAAAAACGACCGGTCTCGGCGCGCCGATCCGCATCTTGAAATCGTAGTCGAAGGTCATCGCGGCCGCCGGCGTTGCTCCATGGGAGACTGAATCCTGCGAAACACATAAACTCGCGGGAAGACCGGCGATCTCCGGGAATCCGATTCACCCGGGTCGGTGGCGGCTTCCTTGACGTCTGCGAGTCCGGCGGGGTCGGCGCCGTCCGCGCGTTGCATCACCGGACTCTTTCATCCGTTTCGCGATGTACTTCTCGAAATCGTGGACTTGGGACTCCTGAGCGCTGAATCGGCCCCCCTTCCACGATCGCGAGTGGGTGCCTTTCTGAGTTCGTTCGCACACGGACCAGTCCTGGCGATTGATCAGGTCCCAGAGGTCGACCGCGTCGCTGGGGTCGAAGTCTGGCTGCTTCATCACGTCCGCATCGAAGTACCAGTCGCATTCGATGGTCGTGTGGGTCGGGCTTCGGGGCCAGAGTCGATGGACCATGAGGTAGTCCGGGTGAAGGCTGAAGAACATGTGCGGGAAGACGAAGTAATAGTCGACGCGGTGCCGGTCTTCCTCCGTCGTGCCCTTCAGCGGCGGCCGCTTCGTGTAGCCGGACCACACCATCGACGTGTAGTCCTTCGAGAACTCCATGAAGCCGCCGTTGAAATTGCGAGCGCGCGGCTCCCGCGTGAGATATGCCGTGTAGGCCCCGGACGTGTAGTGCGTGATTCGGTTCAGGTCCGGGTGGATCGGGGCGCAGTGGTAGCACTCGGAGTAGTTCTCCCCGAGGATTTTCCAATTCGCCTCGACCTCGTAG
>DASWGO010000351.1:0-1756 GCA_036393695.1 Thermoplasmata archaeon | reverse complement strand
AGGACGCTGATCGTCGTCGGCGAGCCCTGGTACACGTCGGGCGCCCACATGTGGAACGGCACGACCGCGACCTTGAATCCGAAGCCCGCGATCAGCAGGACGAGGGCGATGATCAGGGGCGGTTCGATCTCTGGATGGCCGGTGAGGGTGAGGCCGTTCCGCAGGAGCAAGAGGTCGGTCGTCGTCTTCCCGATCGACGTCGTGCCGGCGATCCCGTAAATCAGCGAGATGCCGAACAGGATGATTCCGGAGCTCACCGCGCCGATGATGAAGAACTTGACCGCCGCCTCGGTGGCCTGCTTGTCGCGCTTTCGGAACGCGACGAGGGCGAAGGTGCTCAGGCTCGACGTCTCGAACGCGAGGAAGAGGACGAACAGGTCCGTAGCGGCCGCGGTGAACATCATCCCGACGACCGCGAGGAGCATGAGGGCGTAGTACTCCCCCTGGTGCGGCTCCTCGGGCCGGATGAATCCGCGGGATGCGAGGATCGCCAGGAAGGCGACGAACTCGAACATCAACTGGAAAAACAGGGCGAAGGTGTCGACCTTCATCTTGAGCTCAGCGGCGAAATTCCCCTGCGTGCCGACGGGGGACGGCCAGACCGTCAGGTTCAGCGCGCGCCCGATTCCGAGGCCCATCATATCGAGGGTGATGAAGATCGCGAGGCCCGTGCCGATGACGGAGAAAGCCCAGAGCAGGTCAGGCCGCTTCCGCCACGCGAACCCGAGGACCGCCGAGGCCAGCGCGGTGGCGACGAGAATCGCTTCCGGGAGGAAGACGCCGTAGCTGGACACGTCAGAGGCCCCCGAGAATCCCCTGGGCCCAGTTCGAAAGGAAGGAGAGGAAGAGAATCGGCGCAATCCCGAAGACGGCGAACGACGCCACGAGGACCGCGAGCGGTGCGACCTCGAACCGATGCAAGTCCGGCATCGTCTCCCATTTCGGGTTCAAGGGACCGAACATCGCGCGTTGCATCGCCCAGATGTAGTACGCCGCCGTCAGGATGACCGTCAGGATCGGGACGAAGACGAGCAGGCCGAACGCCGCGTAGACTCCGATGAACACGGTGAACTCGGCGACGAACCCGACGAGGCCCGGGAGGCCAAGGGACGCCATGAAGGAGATCATGATGAACGTCGCCATACGCGGCGCCCGCTTGGCGATCCCGCCGAGCTCCGAGATGTTCCGTGTTCCAATCTTGTGGCCGAGCGAACCGGCGACCATGAACAGGGCCGCGGACACGAGGCCGTGGGCGAACATCTGGAAGATCGCACCCGAGAAGCCGAGGACCGCGCCGCGGCCACTCACCGTGAAGCCGTACACCCCGGCCGCGATCCCGAGGGTCACAAACCCCATATGGCTCACACTCGAGAACGCGACGAGCCGTTTCAGGTCGTCCTGGGCCAGGCACACGACCGCGCCGTACAGGATCGAGATGACCCCGGCCAGGGCGAGGAGCCAGTACATGTCGACCGCGGCCTGCGGAATCATCTGGACGTTGAATCGAATCAATCCGTAGCCGCCGAGCTTCAGGAGGATTCCGGCCAGGATGACGGAGCCTCCGGTGGGAGCCTCGACGTGGGCGTCGGGCAGCCATGTGTGCAACGGCCACGTCGGGAGTTTCGTGCCGAACGCGATCAGGAGGGCGACGAACATCAGGTCCCCGATCGTCCCGGCGGGGATCGGCATCGTGTCGATGATCCGCGTCATGTCGAACGTGTGCGGACTCGAGTAGAAATAGAAGGCGAAGATCGCC
>DASWGO010000350.1:0-6785 GCA_036393695.1 Thermoplasmata archaeon | reverse complement strand
TTGTACTGGATCGGCGGCAACGACGACAAGTCCGAAGCCCTCTTGCAGGCGGAATCAACGCCTCACGTCCACTTTATCGACGAGAAGGTGGTCCGGTTCGATGAGGACCACGAGATCCTGGGATTCGGATGGACGAATCCGTCGCCGTGGCGCACACCGAGGGAGCTCTCGGAAGACGGCCTCAAGAGACGTCTCGATCCGCTCCTGAGCCGGGTGGAGGATCCGGCTCGCTGCATCTACCTGATACACGCGCCTCCGTATGGGACCGGGTTGGACATCGCGCCGAAACTCGATGCGACGACAGATCCGCCACGTCCGGTGGTGCAGGGAGGACAACAGGTCTTGATTCCGGTCGGCAGCACGACCTTCCGTTCCGCGATCCTCGAGACGCAACCGGTCCTCGGTCTCCACGGGCACATCCACGAGACGAAGAACGCGGCCAAGCTCAAGCGGACTGTCTGCGTCGACCCGGGCTCGGAGTACAATTCGGGGACCCTACGAGGAGCCATCGTCAACCTCGAACGGGACCGCGTGCTGGGGTATCAGTTCACGACCGGCTGATCCGGTCGCCTAGATCGGGGGCACTTCCTTGTACGCGAGGTCGAGGTTGATTCCTCGGCTCCGAAGGTACGCCCGGCGGACGAAGTAGTACGCGGTCCAGCCGACGAAAATCGCGACCATGATGAGCAGCGACTTCACCCCGTCAAAGCCGGCCGACAGATTCGCGATTCCGAGGAACGGCTCGGTGATGTACCAGTAGAGCATCCACGCACTGAAGCCCGCGGCGATGAGCCCGCAAATCGTGATGAGTGGGACCCGACCGACTTTGTATTTTGCGATCGGAGACGTCTGGTACACCTCCCGGCGGGTTCGGGGGAAGACCGCACCTCCGATCGCGGTCCCGATGTACATGACCGTCGCGACCGCCGTGACCGCCAGGGTGTACGTCGTGTATCCGGGCACCATGTTGTAGATGTACGCGTACAGGAACCCGCCCAGGATGAGGAAGATGACGTGGGCGTTGACCGGCGTGTGGGTCCGCGGGCTCACGTGGCTCACTGCCCGTGGGAGCGCACCGTCGATCGACATCGCGACAGCGACCCGCGTCCAGCCGACGATGACGTTGAAGACCACTTGGAGTGCGTTGAGCAGGATCCCGATGATCATCAAGAACAGGATGATCGGGTTGTCGGTGAGGACCATCGCCAGGTTGCTGAACCAGGGCGCGATCGGCGCGCCGGACCCCGCGGCGGCCGCAAGCCATTGCTGGTCGACCGTCCCGACCATGGCCAACGCGAGTACAGCCATCATCAGCGTGCTCACGAGGCCGCCGCCGAGATTGATGAACATCTGGTTCCGCAGGCTTTGGGCGCCTTGGATTTCACCGGCCTGCTCTTGCGCATAACCGACCCAGCCCAAGCTCGTCAGCGCAACGGGGGTGATCAACAGAGTCCCCAAGAGGTCGAACGCCCGATTGGGCGTGAAGCCATTCGCAATCGCGTTGGAGAGTACGCCCTGGTATGCGCCGGGGCCGGAACCGGCGATGATCGTGGCCGCGCGATCGTAACGACCGATGAACGTCGCCGTCGGAGTGATGAAGAACATCACGACCATGACAAGATAGCTGAGAAGGAAACCGTACCACATGACCCACTGGATCTGGACGAACCATCGGAAGCTCTTGATGAGGATGAGCGCGGCGAACGTCGAGGTGACCATCGTGGTCACCATGGCGCCCGTCGGGGTCGAGAACCAGACGCCCCAATCGATGAACATCGTGTTGCCGGTGGTGAGTCCGAGCCCGGTGAAGAGTGGCGCAAAGCCCAAGATCGCAACCAGCCACCCCCCGAGGGCTTGCCACTGGAGGAAGAACGTAATGATCATCGTCGAGACGATGGCGAAGCCGAGCCAGGGCCGGAGCGTCCGACTCTGGAACACATAATCGCCGCCCGTCCGGGGCATCGCGGAAGCCAGTCCGGCGTACACGACGGCGAGGAACCCCGTGAAAACACCGGTGATAAAGATCCCCAGCCAGATGCTGGCTCCCGGATAGAGGATGATCGTCGTGATGTACACCCAGGGGAAAATGATCCCGATGTTCAGGATGTTGTACGCGAACGCCGAGTACGGTGACATGACCCGGACGAGCCCCGAGGCCCGTCGCGTGAACACCTGGACTTGCGCGGTCGCCTGCTGCCCCGGTCTCGCGAAAACGTCGACTTCGCCCACGGGCTCTCGCCCCCGCTCCCGCGGCCGGTAACCGGTCGTCCGGTCATCAAGCTTTTGCCACGCACATTTCGATTCGTCAGGGACGCTACGTGCGCATCCTTATACGGACCTGGGGATTCGCGCGAACCGCGTTGGCTGCGGCGAGCCTCCCACATCCGCCGTCGGTTCGGCCACGGAGGCCGCCCGCCTCACCCTCGTGCGATCATGCCAAACGAACCGTCCTTCGTGGCTCTCGGAGAAGCCGATTTCCTCCGCGCGGCGCGGGCAATCGTCGACGCGGCCCAAGCCCAAGGGACGTCGTTGCGAATCCTCGGTTCCCTCGGCATTTACGCACACTCGCTGCACGTGCCTGAGTCCATCTCAGTCCTGCACCGAGTGGGACGCATCAGCGAAGGCACGCCCCTCTTCACGGATCTCGACCTGATGGGATACGCGAGTCAGGGCCGGTCGATCAGCCGCGTGTTCGAGAGCCTCGGGTTCAAGCCGGACGACATGATCAACGGGTTCTTCGGCGACCGACGGCTCGTGTACTACGAGGCCCAGAATCGGTTCCACGTCGACATCTTCCTCGACCGGCTCGAATTCAGCCATGACGTCCTGTTCGGAAAGAAACCCGGCAACGGACGGCTGGAACTCGACTCTCCGACGATTTCCCTCACGGACATGGTCCTCGAGAAGCTGCAGATCCACCGAATCGGACGGAAGGACCTCGTGGACCTGATTGTCCTGTTCCTCGGGCACGACGTGAAACGCGCTGCGGACGGCGATCGCGAGACGATCGACGCCGGACACATCGCCGATCTCCTCGCGGACGACTGGGGGTTCTGGTATGAATCGACGCAGAACCTCGCGAAGTCGAGACAGTTGCTGGGGAACTTCGTTGCGGAAGGAAAAGTCCCCGGGGATTTCGCTGAGCGAATCGAGAGTCGGATCGGAAAGCTCGAGGCCGCGCTCCAGTCCGTCCCAAAAGGGCGGGCATGGCAGAAACGAGCCAAGGTCGGCACGGCGAAACCATGGTTCCGCGAGGTCGAGGAAATCGTCCGATGAGTAAGGGTTCAGAGCTCGAAGGACTTTCGGCACGCTTATGCGCCACGTCCGCCTACCACGCCCGAAGACGGTCGCCACTTCCAAACACTGTTTTGTAGGAGGCATCTTCAATGGCCAAGCCCGCGCCGCCGCATGCCGTCGTCTTGGGAGATGCCCGGATCACGATCAATGCAATTCCCGCGCAGGTGTTCGAGGCGCTCACGAATGCGGAACGGCTGGTCGAGTGGTGGGGAGACGACGTCCGCGTCGACGCCCAAATCGGCGGGGTGTACGAAGCGACGCTTCCGAATCGACGACTCGAGGCGACGATCACGACAATCGAGGGTCCCCGGAAGCTCTCCTTTGCGTGGCCGCTCTCGAAAGAGGATCGATCCGTCGTGACAACGGTGGCGTACGAACTGTATCCGAAAGGGCCGCAGACCGCCGTGCACGTTACCCACCACTCGCCCGAAACGGTGGCGGGGGATTGGGGTGCCATGTGGCAGCAGGCACTCGACTTGCTGAAGTCCTATGTCGAGACGCCGCAGCCGGCATCCGATGGATGAGCCGACCGAGGGTCGGGGGCGCCGAACAATCTCTCAAACCCTTCGCGGTTCGAGGTGAGAGGTGTGTCGATGCCCGTCTCGCCGATTCGAATGCTCAACTCGATCTGGGTGCATGTCCGCGACATCAAGAAAGCCCGCACTTTCTATCATGACGTGCTTGGTCTGACCGAGATCTGGTACGATGAAGGGGGAGAGTCCGCCTCGTTCCGAATTCCGCGGGGCCCGCCGCTCTCGATGCACGTTCAAGGGAAGGGCGAGCTCGGGCGCTCCGCCGGCACCGTGTCCGGAATCTACTTCTCCGTCGAGGACGTGAAGCGAGCCGCACGCGTGATCGAGCGAAAGGGCGGGACCGTCACGGACCGCCCAGAGAAGAAACCGTGGGGGAATTGGAACGCGACGATCGCGGACCCGGACGGGAACGAATTCGTCGTCACGGATTGATCGGGTGCTCTGTCAGCGGTTCTCGTCATACGCTTGTTGCAGCCAACCGAGCACCTCTGAATCCACCTCATCCGGTGCCGTGAGTCCAATTTGAACCTGCATGGTCTCTTGAATCTTCGAGGGCTGGAGGCGCCCCTTGGGCTTCCGCCCTTCCAACCGCAGACCGAGATCGACGCGGTTCTTCGTCGTCGCTTGAATCCGGGCGAACGTCCGGCGAGGAGAGACGAGTGAGACATAGGTCTTGCGCGCCTGGATTGTGACCTGGCCGAGACCCGCCGCAGCGTCGATGAGAGCGTCGAAGATCGGCCGGAGCTGCGCCCGGTCTGCGTACTGTCCGTCAATGAGCTCATCGGCCGTCGCAAGGAGAAAATCCGGGTAGCCGAACCGTTCCATGACCAGGAGCGACTGTGCGTAGCCGGTTACGCCCTGCTTCGTGAGCCATACCCGAAGCGACTCCTCGTCGTCCAAACGCTCCCGCTTGATGCGCCGATTCCAGGTTTCCACTCCCTCCCCGGTGCGCTCCTTCAGGAGCCGCGCGGACATGTCCTTCATTCCTTGCCAGTCACGTGTCTTGGCCATCATCAACCCTGCCGTACGACGGTCGCCCGATTGATGGAATCGGGAAAAAACCTTCGGGAGTCGTGACGACGGACACGATACCTAGAGGAGCACGCGTTTGAGACCTGCCGCGGAACGAAACAAAAATAAGCCAAACGTTAAATAAACAGTTAGTTATACAGGGTCGGAGACGGAAACCATGATCGAGAAATTGACGCACGTACCGATCGTCGTGAGCGACCAAGAGAAAGCCCTGAAGTTCTACACCGAGGTGCTCGGGTTCGAGAAGCGGGCGGATTACCAGAACCCTGGCAACCCCCGATGGCTCACCGTCGCACCCAAGGGGGCGGACGTCGAGCTGATCCTCTTCGAAGGCGAATACAAGCTGGATCCTCGCGCGCCGCCCGAAGCGGGGAGCGGGGGCAATCACTTCGTTTTCAGGACGAACGATTGCCGCAAGGACTTCGAGATCTTCAAGGCGCGCGGACTGAAGTTCAAGGACCTCGCGCCCGTCGAGGCGAACTACGGCATCGCGGCCTACTTCACCGACCCGGACGGCAACCACCTCACGCTGCTCCAGCCGGGGCCCGTGCCGGCCCAGAACCAGCGGAAGGCATGATCCGTGCTCGGGATGAAGAAATACCCGAAGGACTACATCGCGGAGTGTCGCGCGAGAGTCGATGCCGACCTGCGCGCGTACCGAAGCCACGTCGGCAAGACGCCCTCCAAGGAATTCGAGGCTCGCTTCTTCAACGACCAAGTCCTCCTCCTGGACTACATGTTCGCTCACCGGCTCTCAGGCATCGAGGGCAAGGACGGCAACCCGCTGAACGAGGTCCGCGTCCTCTGCAATTCGATCCTGCTCAACCGGGGCAAGCTGCAAGTCGACAGGCTCCCGGGGTGGCCGAACTCGGCCGTTGCGGGAATCAAGCTCCCCCCGGAGAAGTCGGTGCTGAAGCTCAAGCCGAATGACGAGGTCCGGCTGAGCGAAGTCGACTTCGAGCGCCTCTCCAAAGCCTTTTTCGCCGAGCTCGAGAAGAAGTTCGGGTGATGACAATCGTGACGACGAACGTCTTCCTTGCGATCTCGGACCCGACGCGCCGCGCGGTCCTCGACCTTCTTGCAACCGGCAGCCGGAAGGCAGGCGATATCGCCGCCAGGTTCCGGCACCTCACGCAGCCCGCGGTGTCCCGTCACCTCAAGGTCCTCCGCGAGGCGGGGCTCGTGAATGTCGAAGTGAATGCGCAGCAGCGGATCTACGAGTTGAAACCGGAGGGACTGGCGGAACTCTACGAGTGGGTCGCGAAGTACCAAGCGATGTGGCCCGACACACTCGAGGCCCTGGAAAGGTATCTCGATGCCCGGGCGGTCCGTCAAAAGCCGAAGGGGAAGAAGCGATGACGAGCCGTATCCTTCGAGTGAACACAGGGTTCCCGCGCGAGAAGCGAGCGGCGGTTTGAATATGCACCGACAGGTATCATGGCACGCTAGGCCAGGAGGCCGAATCCAAGTGACGACGCCGCACTCCTCGCGGGCGGGCACCGTGACGTTCGAGGGGGACTACGCCACCATCGCCTTCGAACGACGCATCCGCCACCCGATCCAGGTGGTGTGGGAAGCGCTGACCGAGTCCGAGCACCTCGCGCGCTGGTACATGACGAAGGCTCGCCTCGACGCGCGCAAAGGAGGCAGCATCGACTACCAGAGCGGGCCCGCCCAATACCATGTGACGGGGAAGATCCTCACGTGGCAGCCGCCGCGGGTCTTCGAGCACGAGTGGAATGTCGAGCCCCGGAAGGAGCTCCCGAAGGGCGAGAAAAGCATCGTCCGCTGGGAGCTCACCCCGGATGGTGATGACACGATCCTCCGGATCACGCACAAGCGGCTCACGCGCCCAACCGCGATCGGCTTCACATCAGGCATCCACGCGTTCCTCGACCGGCTCGAGGACGAACTCGACGGCGT
>DASWGO010000349.1:0-3156 GCA_036393695.1 Thermoplasmata archaeon | reverse complement strand
TGGGTGATGTCGGGGCGCGCCGGATCGAATGGGCTCGGGACCATATGCCCGTCCTCGCCGCAATCCGGGACGAGCTCAAACGGAAGAAACCCCTCCGAGGGCTCCGGATCGGGATGGCACTCCACGTCGAGGCGAAGACCGGCGTCCTCGCGTTGTCGTTGCGGGAGGCGGGCGCAACGATCCGTCTCGCGTCGTGTAATCCGTTGTCCACGGACGACAGCGTGGCGACGGCCCTCGCGGAGACTTACGGCCTCGAGGTGTACGCGAAGAAGTGGGAGACCAACGAGGAGTACTATGCGAACCTCCACAAGATCCTCGACTTGAAGCCGGACCTCGTCATCGACGATGGCGCCGACCTTGTCAACCTCCTGCACACGAAGCGACGGGAACTCCTGGAAAGTGTCCGGGGAGGCAACGAGGAGACGACGACGGGCATCATCCGACTCCGAGCGATGGAACGGGATGGTGCGCTCCGGTTTCCCGTCATCGACGTGAACGACGCTCAAATGAAGCACCTGTTCGACAACCGGTACGGGACGGGCCAGAGCACGTTCGACGGGCTGATGAACGCGACGAACCTGCTCATCGCAGGCAAGACGTTCGTCGTGGCGGGCTACGGATGGACGGGACGCGGAATCGCCATGAGGGCCCGTGGGATGGGCGCTCGGGTCGTCGTCACCGAGATCGATTCGGTGAAAGCTATCGAAGCTTCCATGGACGGATTCGAGGTCCTCCCCATGCGCAGCGCCGTCCGAGAGGCGGACTTCATCGTCTCCGCGACGGGTTGCAAGGACATCGTGACCGGCGCGCACTTCCCGGCGATGAAGGACGGCGTCGTCCTCGCGAACGCGGGCCATTTCGACAACGAAATCTCGAAAGGCGATCTGGAGAAAGCTGCGAAGAGTAAGCGGCGAGTCCGCGAGTTCGTCGACGAGTACACGCTCCCGGGAGGCAAGCGGGCCAACCTCGTCGCCGAGGGCCGCCTCGTGAACATCACAGCGGGCCAAGGCCATCCAGTCGAAATCATGGACATGAGCTTCGCAATCCAAGCGGTGTCCGCCGGCTATCTCGCGCAGAACGCCTCCCGACTGCAACCTCGGGTTTATCCCGTCCCCCCGGCACTCGACTTGAAAGTCGCGCGCTTGAAGCTCCGGAGCATGGGGGTCCGAATCGATCATTTGACGAAAGCACAGCGTGCCTACCTCGAGTCCTGGCAAGAAGGGACGTGAACATTCGGCTCGGCCCGAGGATGGTTGATCATGACAGCCAAGAGGGCCGTCCTTTCCGATTTCGACGGGACGATCACTCGGGTGGACGTGGGGGAAGCCATCCTCGAAGAGTTCGCGCCATCGCAGTGGCGGGAGATTGAAGAACTATACCGCGCACGGAAAATCGGAACCCGAGAGTCCATGGCCCTTCAACTCGCGTTGGTCCGAGCGGACCGAGAAGAGTTGTTGCGGTTCGTCGACCGTATTGCCGTAATCGACGAGACGTTCCGCGAGTTCGTCGAATTCTGTCAGGCGCGGGGGCTGGTCCTCGAAATCGTCAGCGAAGGCCTCGACTTCTATGTGCAGTATTTGCTCCAGAAATGGGACCTCCACATCCCTGTCCGGACGAACCACGCGATTTTCGAAGAGGGTCGGGTGCGCACGGATTACCCATGGGCGGACGCAACATGCAAGTTGTGCGGCACATGCAAGTTGTTACGCCTCTTTGAGCTTCGGACCGCGGGCTACCGAACCGCGTACGTTGGAAATGGACATTCCGACCTTTGCCCCGCGATTGAAGCGGATCTCGTCTTCGCGAAATCCAATCTCGCAGACCTCTGCCGCACGGAAGAAATCGATTTCATCCCGTTCGATCGTTTCTCCGACGTTCAGAGAGGATTGGGTGCGTGGGCATGAGGAACTTTCTCGGCGCATTCGGGCACGTCGCCATGGACTACATCGTGTCCCTCCGGCGCCTGCCGGCGCCAAACACCTCGATCGAGATCCTCGACCGGGAGCGCTACTTCGGCGGGACCGCCGGAAACCTCGCACGGGCGGCCGCGCGTCTGGGCGTGAAGGTCTCACTGGCGTCGTTCGTCGGGGCCGACTTCCCCGCGGACTATGGAGACGCGTTGAAGAAGGATGCCGTCGATACGACGGACCTCCGTACAGTTCGCGACGCAAACACGCCCACCGCCTGGGTGTTCTCGGACCCGAAGGGGAACCAGATGGCGATCGTCGACCAGGGGCCGATGAAGGATGCCGCGCGCCTGCCTCTCTTGCGGCACAGCGTCCAAGACGTCGACCTCGTTCACATCGGGACCGGACGACCGGAGTACTACCTGCGCGTCGCGAGACTCGCCTCCTCGCTCGAAAAGACGATCGCATTCGATCCGTCGCAAGAAATCCACTACGTGTACACGCCCCGGCTCTTCCGCGAGCTGCTCCGTCGGTCGACCTACTTTTTCGGGAATGAGGCGGAAATCGTCCGGGCAAAGCGGCTGGCACGGGTCACGTCCACGGAAGGGCTTCGCGAGGCTGCGGAGGTCGTCGTGGCCACGCTCGGATCCCGGGGAAGCGCCGTGTACTCCCGCGAAGGTCGAATTCGGATCCCCCGGGTTCGTCCCCGCGAAGTGGTCGACGTGACCGGGGCGGGCGACGCGTACCGCGCGGGCTTTTACGCAGGCCTGGCCCGTGGGCTCGACCTGCGTCGATGCGGGATTCTCGGGTCTGCGGTCGCAAGTTTCGTCGTGGAAAAGAAGGGGACGCAGTCCAACCTTCCGACGTGGTCCCAAGTTCTGTCCCGCGCCCGGCGACACGCCACGTTCTGACCCTGCGGGGAATTCATTCTGCCGCTTCGCAACCGCGCCCGGCAGTCGAAACGACCGCCAGCGATCTCGCGGAACGAACGCTTGAAATACAAGTTGCGATAGGGTTATATTGCGACAGTAGTTTCTCGGCGCGGTGACCTAGGGATGGCCATCGGGTTCGTGCTCATTAGCACCGCTCCTGCGAAGGAGCACGAAGTGTACAATGAGCTCCTCAAAGTGAAGGAAATCGTGGAGCTCCACCCCTTGTTCGGAGAATACGACCTGATCGCGAAAATCGAGGCCGAAGATTTCAACGTCCTCGGTCAGGTCGTGGTCGACAAGATCCGATCGATCCCAGG
>DASWGO010000348.1:0-8818 GCA_036393695.1 Thermoplasmata archaeon | reverse complement strand
GCCGGCGGCACCACGAAAATCGCAATCAGAACGGCGGTCACGAGGAGCACGAAGTTCCTCATCCCAGGATCCTCTTACTCCCGATCCCATCTAGAGACTTTCGGGCACTCGCGAAAAAGAGCGTTCCCTATTTATACGTTGTGCACGAGTCCATTTTTACTCCTTAGAAACGCGTCAATGCACGTCCGGTTTTCATGGGTAAAGCGACCTCCCGAGTTGCATCTATCGCACATGATAAAAATGAGGAGATAAAAATCAGTCGAGGCCATCGCAGGAATTCGTTCCGGAACCGTTTCGAGTGGGACGAAAACCTTTAAAGACGAGCCTAGTTGTCCCCCGACGTTCTCACATGAGGAAAGAGGAAACTCTCCAGAAAATCAAGGCCACCGAGGGCCAAGTCCGCGGGATGAAGGAGACCGTCTTGGCGGAACGCGAGCGGATCCTCCGCGACGCCCGACGGGAGGCCTTTGAGTTGCGAGAGCAATTGCGCCGCGAGGCCGAACGACGCCACGCGGAAATCATTCACGAGGCGGAGGCCGCGATCGCGCTCGAGACGGAGAAAATCCTCGCCGCAGGGCGGAGAGGGGCGGACGTCCTGAAGGCCAAGGCCGACGCGAACCTGGAACGGGCAATTGAGCGCCTGATTGAGAAGTTCAAGGGTGCCCTGAATGCCTAGGCCCGTTCCGATGACGCGGGCCCTGATTGTCGGACCGCGCGACAACCTCGAAGCAACGGTCGAGGGCCTGTACGGTCTCAAGCTCGTGCACATCGTGGACCATCGAGAGGGCGAGGAGGGTCTCGAAATCGGCCGACCCCTTCCGACCGCCTCGGAGGCGTCCGAGATCCTGGTCAAGCTCCGATCCATCGCATCGGTGCTCCAACTCGAGGAGACGAAGCCCGTCCCGACCGAGGAGGTGGCGGGCGACCTCCGTCAGAAAATCCTGTCCCTTGAACTCAACATCTCGGAGGAAGATGCCGCGAAAAAGAAGACCCAGGCGCTCCTTCAGGACCTGAACCGCAAGATCGACGAGGTCCGGCCGTTCGCGCAGCTTCCCCTTTCCCTGGCGGACTACCGCGGATACGACACGCTCGAGGTGTTCGTCGGGAAGGTCCCGGGCGAAATCGAGGGCCTCGACTCCGTGACTCCGGATTCCGAGGCGTTCTCCGCACCCGGGCTCCTCGCGGTCTTCGTGCCGAAACCGCACGCCGCGGCCATGCGGGATTTCCTGACGCAGCACGGCTTCACGAGCATTCCTGTCCCGGAAGGCGACGGCGATCCGAGGGAAATCCTCTCAAACCTGCTCGCCGAGCGAGAACGGTGGGAAGCGCGCCTCCTGGAGGTCGAGCAACGGTTGGACACCCTCCGAGAGCGGTACGCCGGCTTCCTCTCCGTCGCGAAGGCTCATCTCGAGGTGACGGTGGAGAAAGCGGAGGCGCCGCTCCGATTCGCCGTGACGGACCACACGTTCATCGTCGAAGGCTGGGTCCCGACGGAATCCTTCGAGAAACTCGAAACCGAGCTCCAACGCTTCCCTGGTCTGTTCGTGACCGAACTGGAGCAGAATCATGGGCCTGAACATGTCGAGCCGGCGTCCGCGGAGCCGGATCCTCCCGTCTTGCTCCGGAATCCGAAGCCGCTCCGACCGTTCGAGATGCTCGTGAAGCTGTTCTCGACGCCGAATTACCGCGAGATTGACCCGACCTTCGTCCTTGTGTTCACATTCCCAATCTTCTTCGGCCTCATGGTGGGCGACGCCGGCTACGGGCTCATCTGGATGATCTACGGCCTTTGGCTGCTTCGACGCTGGAAAGACCGGGAATGGGATTTCTGGAAGAACCTCCTCGTCACACTCATTTGGGGTGGATTCTGGTCCCTCCTCTTCGGCGTCTTCTTCTTCGGGGAGGCGTTCGGGATCCCGTTCCACCATCCCGCGCTCGCGAGCACTCGGGTCGAACTCCTCGACTGGTCCGCGATCCTCGGGGTCAACATTCCGCTCCACGCACCGCTGGAGAAGCTCGAGCAAATCACGGACTTCATCGTCCTCTCGATCTTCGCCGCGTACGTCCACCTGGCGATCGGGTTCGTCATCGGCTTCGTCAACGATCTCGGCCACAACCGGAAGCACGCGCTGGGCAAGGTCGCTTGGTTGCTCATCCTGACCGGCTTCTTTGTCGTCATGATCGTTCGATCCGCGAGGTGGCCCGTGGACGTGGAGGGCCGCACGCCCTTTGGGTACCTGATCTGGAACAAGCTCCTCGGCTGGTTCCCGCGGGACGGATACGTCTACGCTCAGATCGGGTTCGGTCCGAACAATCCGATTCCGTGGGCCGCCATCGGCATGCTCCTCGGTGGCGTGGGGCTTCTCCTCGCGACGGAGGGTCCACTCCACATCATGGAATTCTTCGGTCTCCTGGCGAACATCGTCTCCTATGCGCGCCTCGCGGCGGTCGGCGTCGCGAAGGCGGCCATGGCGTTCGCGTTCAATGTCATCGTGCTCGAGACCATGATTTTCCCCGCACTCGATTCCGGGAATGTGGTTACCCTTATCCTCCTCGTTCTCGTTGGATTCCTCATAGCCTTCGTGTTCCACTTCATCGTCTTCCTCCTGGGCGCCGTGACCGCGATCATTCAAGCGATTCGTCTCAATTACGTCGAATTTTTCATCAAGTTCTTCCGAGGGGCCGGGACGCCGTTTCAGCCCTTTGGTGAGAGAGCGAAACCGGAGGTGTGAAAACAATGCCAGCGCCAGCAGAAGCACAGGGACTGATCGGCATGGCGATCGCGTTGACCGTCGCAGGGACGGGACTCGCGACCGCGTGGGCCGAAAAGGTGATCGGAGCCGCATCGGTGGGCGCGATCGCGGAGAAACCGGAACTGTTCGGCCGGGTTCTCCCGCTCGTCGTCATTCCGGAGACGATCGTGATCTTCGGCCTGATCATCGCGTTCTTGATGCTCGGAAATTTGGGCTAGTCGGGAGTGAGTTCCCCGAATGACGTTGGAGAGCGCCGTCGAGGCGATCCTCGAGCAAGGCAAGGCCGAGGCCAATCGGGTCCTCGAGGAAGCGAGGAACGAGCGACAGCGAATGCTCTCCGAAGTCCGTGCCGAGGCAGCGAAGGCCCTCGCCGAGACCGAGAAGGCGGCCCGCATCGAAGCGGAACGCAAGCGCGTACAAGAGCTCGCTCGGGCCGAACTCGAATCTCGGAAGATCGTGCTCGCGGCCCAGAAAGAAGCCCTGGACAAGGTCTACGAGGGCGCCCTCGAACGGCTCGGTCGGCTCTCCGATAACGCGGAGACCCTGCGGAGGCTGCTCAAGGCGAACGAATCGGAGTGGCGATCCGGCGGCCAGGTGTATTGTAGTCCGCGGGACGAGGCCGTCGTGAGGAAGATCGTCGGGGACTCGTTCGCCGGGACGATCGAGTGCGCGGGTGGCGTCGTGATCGAGAGCGCGGACGGCACCCGACGGGTCGACCTGCGGTACGAGACGCTCCTCCGAGACGTCTGGGATGACGCGGTGAAGGAGGTCGCGGAGACGCTATGGCCGCCCGAACAGTGACCCGCGGACCTCCAAGCGAAGGGGAGTACGAAGGTCTCCTTCGACGCTACCGTTGGATCCGCGAGCGGATTCCGTACGACACGGGCAACTATCCATACGTCACGGCGCGGGTCCGCGCGAGACGGGCCGCCCTGATCCCCCAGGAGACTTACTCGCGGATGCTCCAGATGGAGATCCCCGAGATCGCCCGGTTCCTCGGAGAGCGAGAGTACAAGGCCGAGATGCTCGCCCTCGGGGCGCGCTATTCCGGCGTGGACCTCATCGAGATGGCGACGTCACGAAACCTGACGAAGACGTACAACGACATCTACAATTTCTGCGAGGGCCAACTCCGAGCGATCGTCGGCCGCTATCTAGATCGCTACGACCTCCAGAACATCAAGACCATCGTACGTGCGAAGATCTACGGTGCGTCGGCCGAAGAAGTCGAGGAAGACCTGGTGCCTGCCGGAAGTTTCCCGATCGAATTCCTCCGGCAACTCGTCGAGGCCCCGACCCTTGATGAGGTGTTCAAGCGACTCGAGGGGACGATCTACGCGCAAGCGTTGGCGGGGCTTGGCGACCGCCCTTCCGCCGTCACCAAGTGGGCCGCCTGGGAGGACCGAGTGTCCCGACTCTACTACGCCGACCTGCTCCAATCCGTCCCGCCGTCGACGGAAGCGAATCGCCTCATGCGGGAGTTCCTCGAACGGGAGATTGATATCGTCAACCTGAAAACGCTCCTGCGAGTCTGGGCGGCCAAGGCGACGTTCGATCGGGAGATCTTCCTCCCGGGCGGATACGAGACGACGGAGGAGGAGCTGAGCGAGATGGTTCGACTCGAGAAGCCCGCTCTCATGGCCCGCCTAAGTGAGTACTCCTTCTATCCTGAAATCGCGGGCGACCTCGAGCGCGTCGAGACAACCGGCGTCGGCGCCCTCCTCCGAAAGGTGGAGAAGATCCACCTGACCGAGGCCGCGCGGTACTCGCATCTCCACGCCTTGTCCATCCTCCCGATCTTGGACTACATCTTGCGCAAAGACCGCGAGGCCCAGAACATCCGGCTCATCGCCCGCGGGAAAGAAAGCCGGCTCTCGACCGACGTGATCCGAGAGCTCCTGGTGGTGTGAGATGGAGATCGCTGCGGTGGGCCGAGACGACTTCGTTCAAGGCTTCAAGCTGGTCGGCGTGCGACGCGCCATCACGAGCTCGCGGGAGGAAATCGAGAAGAAGATCGCCGCGGTCCTCGACGACCCGGAGGTGGGCATCTTGGTCCTAGATACCGCGGACATGAAGGGCTTGAGCAACTCGATGCGACGGCGGCTCGAGACCGTCGCGCGGCCGGTCGTGATCGCGGTCGGCGCGGCGGAGGACGAGGACCTGCGGACGAAGGTGAAGCGAGCGATCGGCGTGGACCTGTTCAAGTGAGGTGGGCAACGTGGCGGCGAGCGCAAAGGTGACGACGGAAATCAAGGGAAGCGGCACGATCCAGCGCGTCGCCGGGCCGGTCGTGACGGCCATCGGGCTGAAGCCGCGCATGTACGACGTCGTGCTCGTGGGGACGGAGCAGCTCATGGGAGAGGTCATCCAGATCCTCGGAGAGAAGACGGTCGTCCAGGTGTACGAGGAGACGTCCGGCATCCGACCGGGCGAGCCCGTGGCGGACACCGGCAAGCCGCTGACCGTCGAGTTGGGTCCTGGACTGCTCGGGAACATCTACGACGGAGTGCAGCGTCCGCTCCCGGTGTTGCAGGGAGTCATGGGCGATTTCATCCTGCGGGGCGTTCGAGCGCCGGGCCTGAGTCGAGACAAGCAATGGGCCTTCAAGCCCGCAGTCGAGGAAGGAGCGCAAGCCCGCGGAGGACAGGTCCTTGGGACGGTCCAGGAAGCGAAGAACGTCGAGCACCGTGTCCTCGTCCCCCCGAACGTGACCGGAAAGATCGCTCGCATCCGGTCTGGGAACATGAAGGTGGACGATGTCGTCGCGGAACTTGACGGCGGCCGAAAGTTGATGATGAAACAGGACTGGCCCGTTCGCCAGCCGCGACCGACGAAGAATCGGATGATGCCGAGCGTGCCGCTCATCACCGGCCAACGGGTTATGGACTTCCTGTTCCCAATCGCGAAAGGGGGGACCGCGGCGATCCCCGGTGGGTTCGGGACAGGAAAATGTGTCGTGGGGACCACACCCATCCTCTTGGCCGACGGGACGCTCCTCCCGATTCGTGACCTTTACGAGTTGCTCAGAGGGACCGGAGCTGACTCAGGCCCGGAACGCTTTGTGCATCTCGCGAGTCCGCTTCGAGTCTTGACCTTCGACGGTGACCGCGTACGAGAAGGTTCGGCGACATCGATCTACCGAGGAAGCACCGCGTATCTCACCGAGGTGCGCCTGCGCAGTGGACGTTCCATTCGGCTCACCCCGATCCACCGACTCCTTCGCTTTGACGGCAAATCCGTTGTCGAGACACCCGCCTCGAAACTCCACATAGGAGATGCGATTCTCGTCCCGAGGAGCCTGCCTCTTTCGGAGAGCATTCGCGACCTGCCGGTCCCTACGAAAGCGCGGGTAGCGGACAGCGGCGCTCGCCGGGAAATCGCTTCAGAGTTGAAACGTATCGGACTGGGCGGGGCGATGAAGCAATTTGGGCTCACCAAGGCCTCTTACTGGAACTATCGTCTCCTGCGAACTGCGCCAACGATGAAATTGGCAACGAGTTTAGGAATCACGGTGCGCTCGATTCGTGCAGAACGCACGGGATTCGCAATCAGACTACCCCGTCGCATGACCGCAGACCTAGCAGAATTTCTGGGACTTCAGTTGAGCGAAGGGATGATCAAAGCACGCCAAGTCGTCGAGTTCTACAACAATGATCGCCAGCTCCGATCTAGATACCGCAGCTTGCTCCGGAAGCTGTTCGGACTGCGCGGGAAAGAGCGACACGACGAATCAGTGTCCGTAATAACGGTTAGCTCGAGGGCGCTGGTGCGCCTCCTTGAAACCTGGGGAGTTCCCAGCCGGGCGAAGTCGAGAACGATCGGCCTCGTGAGCGGTCTGATGCTGGCGCCGGGGGAAATCATCGCGGCCTTCCTCCGCGCCTATGCGGAGGGGGACGGTCACTTTGCAGAGGAGGGTCTCGAAATCGCGACCGCGAGCCGCGCCATGGCAACCGCATTGGTCTATCTGTTCGCACGACTACAGATTTTTGCACGCGCAACGGTCAAGCGAATTGGAGGCAGAGAATATTTCCGTGTTTGGGTCTCGCCAAAGGAAGCATCACGAATTTTCGACGAGTATCGTCGCGATGGCTACTACGACTCATACGACGTCGTGCCGATGGATCCATCTCGCGTTCAAGAGATTCGGACTGCCCTTGGCGCATCGATATCGAATTGGCGGCAGGAGCTCAAGAACGCATCGAGTGGAGAACGAATGGGACGCACGACGGTCAGGGGCTTGCGCCGGAGCCTCTCCGAGACCGCGCAGGTCGGACCATGGCTCAACCGCCTCGACACCATGTTGGACTGGGTGTTACTCGACCGCGTCGTAGACGTTCGGACCTGGAAACAGGACGAGGATGTGTACGATCTTACCGTCGAGGGAACCCACAATTTCGTGGGCGGAGAGCTGCCAATGATCCTCCACAACACCGTCTCCGAACAGCAGCTCTCGAAGTGGTGCGACGCCCAGGTCGTCATCTACATCGGATGCGGGGAACGCGGGAACGAGATGACGGAGGTGCTGTCGACATTCCCGAAGCTCATCGACCCGTACACCGGCGCGCCGCTCATGGAGCGGATGGCCCTCATCGCGAACACGAGCAATATGCCCGTCGCGGCGCGGGAGGCGAGCGTCTACACCGGCATGACCCTAGCGGAGTACTACCGCGACATGGGGTACAACGTCGCCCTGATGGCCGATTCGACGTCGCGGTGGGCCGAGGCGATGCGGGAGATCTCGAGCCGCCTCGAAGAGATGCCGGGGGAGGAAGGATTCCCCGCCTACCTGTCCGCCCGGCTCAGCGAGTTCTACGAGCGAGCTGGACGAGTGACGACCTTGAACGACCGGGAGGGCTCGGTGTCCGTCGTCGGCGCGGTCTCCCCGAGTGGCGGTGATTTCTCGGAGCCCGTGACCCAGGGCACGCTCCGGATCGTGAAGGTGTTCTGGGCCCTCGACACCGCGCTCCGGGCGCGGCGACACTTCCCGGCGATCAACTGGCTGACATCCTACAGCCTATACGGGCCCGCCCTGGAGAACTGGTTCCGGACCCAGATCAACGAGGAATGGCCGAAGCTCCGGCGATGGGCCCAACGCACCTTGCAGGAGGAAGCGGAACTCGAGGAGATCGTGCGGCTCGTCGGCGCGGACGCGCTGCCGCCGGATCAACAGTTGACCCTCGAGGTCGCCCGCATGATCCGCGAGATTTTCCTCCAGCAGAACGCGTACCATCCCGTCGACACGTTCTGTCCGCCGGAACGGCAGTTCAAGCTCATCGCCGCAATCAAGAAGTACGCGGACGCGGGGACGAAATCGCTCGCCCTCGACGTTCCGGTGAAGGACATCGCCGCCGTCAAGTCCCGTGAAATCCTGACGCGCGTAAAGTACGAGGAGAAGTTCGACCAGGAACTTGAGAAGAGCCTGACGATGATGGACGAGGACTTCAAGAAACTGGAGGCGCGCTGATGGCCAAGGAGTACCGCACGATCACGGAGATCGCGGGACCGCTGATCTTCGTCGAGAAGACGGAGCCGGTGGGCTACAACGAGCTGGTCGAGGTCCAGCTCACGGACGGCCGGCGCAGGCGGGGACAAGTCCTCGACTCGTCGACGGACGTCGTCGTCGTTCAGATCTTTGAGGGCACCACCGGAATCGACCGCGCGTCGAGCGTCAAGTTCTTGGGGGAGACGATCAAGCTCAGCGTGTCGAAGGAGATGCTCGGCCGCATCCTGACGGGCTCGGGCGAACCGGCGGACGGAGGGCCCCCGATCCTGCCGGAGAAGCGCGTGGAGATCCAGGGGGCCGCGATCAACCCGTACTCCCGCGAGCATCCGGCGGAGTTCATCCAGACGGGCATCTCGACGATCGACGGGCTGAACACCCTGGTCCGCGGTCAGAAGCTCCCGCTGTTCTCCGGCGCGGGCTTGCCGCACAACGAGGTCGCCTTGCAGATCGCGCGGCAAGCGAAAGTGCTCGGGAGCCAGGAGCCGTTCGGCGTCGTCTTCGCGGCGATGGGCATCACCCACGAGGACGCCCGCGTCTTCATGAACGACTTCGAGCGCACGGG
>DASWGO010000347.1:0-2192 GCA_036393695.1 Thermoplasmata archaeon | reverse complement strand
TCGCTCCCCGAACCTATTAACCGCGCGCCCCCGATGCCACGTCCGGAAAAGCGTGAAACTCGTCCCGTTCGAAATGGAGCGATGGCAATCGACCTGGGAGAACTCGGTCGATTTCAACCTGTCCGAGAGCGGAGTCCAGCCTATCCCTCTGCGGGAGTTGCTCGGAGACGAGGCGGCGACCGAGCGGTTCCTCGACTATCCCCTGGCGTACTCGCAAGGGAACGGCACACCGGAGCTCCGAGCGAAGATCGCGGCGATGTACCGCGACGCCAGCCCGAATCACGTCCTCGTGACGAACGGTTCGTCCGAGGCGAACCTCCTCGCGATGTGGCACCTCGTCGAACGGGGGGACGAAGTCGTCGTCATGCTGCCGAACTACATGGAGAATTGGGGTCTCGTGCAGATGTTCGGCGGGCACGTCAAGCCGCTCCGCCTTCAGGAAGGCCGGAAATGGCAGTTCGATCCGGACGAACTGGGTTCCCTGGTGACGCCCAAGACGAAGGCCATTGCGATCTGCAATCCGGACAATCCGACCGGCGCGGTGATGGGCGAGGCGCAGCGGAAGGCGGTCCTGGACGCGGCCCAGGACCGCGGCGCATGGCTGCTCTCCGATGAAGTGTACATCGGCGCGGAGCGGGAGGGGCCGCGGACGGATAGCGTGTGGGGCGAATATGAACGAACGTTGACCGTGAACGGCTTGAGCAAGGCGTACGCCCTCCCCGGTCTGCGGATCGGATGGGTCGTCGGGCCGCCGGAGACGGTTGCGGCGCTCTGGGCCCACCACGACTACACGACGCTCGCGCCGACGTACTTGTCGGACCGCCTCGCGCAGATCGCCCTGGCGCCGAAGCGCCGGGAGGAAATCCTCGCTCGCACGCGCTCGATCCTCCATCGGAACTACAGAATCCTGGCGGACTGGATCCGGGACCATGGCTCCCTGTTCTCGCACATCCCTCCGACGGCCGGAGCGATCTGCTTCCTTCGGTACGCCCTGCGGATCAACTCCTCGGAACTCGCGTGGCGCCTGCTGAAGGAGAAATCGACGCTCATCGTGCCGGGCGATCACTTCGGGATGGACGGCTTCATCCGCATCGGGATGGGGGACGCACAAGCCTACCTGACGCAAGGGCTCGAGCGGATCGACGCCCTGATCCGGGAGATCCGGACCGAGAAAGGGAAGTCGTGATGGACGTCCTGCTCCTCTCGGAACGTGAAATCCGGGAACTGATCGGGCCGGCCGAAGCGCTCCCGGCGGTGCGGGACGCGTTCGTCCGCTTGGCGAGGGGCGAGGCGATCCTCCCGGGCGTCATCCACCTCGACGTCCCGAACTCCGGGGCCGAGGTCCACGTGAAGGGCGCCCACCTTCGGGGCTCGCGGTTCTTCACAATCAAGGTCGCCTCCGGGTCGTACGCCAATCCGGAGCGCGGCCTCCCGGTCGGCAGCGGCATTGTCCTCGTCTTCGATTCCACGACCGGCCTCCCCCGGGCCGTGCTCTTCGACAACGGCTACCTCACGGATCTGCGCACGGGGGCCGCGGGTGCGTTGGCGGCGGACCTCCTCGCGCGCCACGAAGTCGATCGAGTCGGCATCATCGGAGTCGGGACCCAGGCCCGTCATCAGTTCGCCGCCTTCCTCGGGGTGCGGAAGCCGCAGCGGGTGATCGCGTTCGGTCGATCCGAAGCGAAGGCGACGCGTTTTGCGCAGGAGATGGAGAAGCTCCATGGCATCCGAGTGCTCCCGGCGAAGACGGTCGAGCAGGCAGTTCGCGGCTCGGATGTCGTGATCACGGTGACGCCATCTCGGGAGCCGCTCGTCCGAGCCGAATGGGTCGCGCCCGGGACCCACATCACGGCCGTCGGCGCCGACGGTCCGGACAAACAGGAGCTCGATGTCGGAGTGCTCCAGAACGCCGACAAGGTCGTCGCGGACCGACTCGACCAATGCATCCGGTTCGGTGAGATTCGTCACGCCATCGAGGCCGGCGTCCTCCGCGCCGATGACGTCTACGCCGAGCTCGGCGAGATCGCTGCCGGGCTGAAACGAGGCCGGACTTCGGAGCAGGAAATCACGGTCGCAGACCTCACGGGTGTGGGCGTCCAGGACGCCGCCGTCGCGGAACTCGTGGTCGCCGCTGCCCTTCGGCGCGGGGCGGGGAAAGGGCTCGACCTCTAAGGGCGGAAACGAATGCGGCA
>DASWGO010000346.1:0-3659 GCA_036393695.1 Thermoplasmata archaeon | reverse complement strand
TGGACGGCGTCCCGGGCAAGCGCCCGCGACCTGCCGTATGGAGGGAGCTCGCTCCTGATCGGTCTGGGCCTCTTGGTGGGGCTCAAGCATCCGGTCCGTCGACAGATCTACGACCATCTGCGTCTCCTCCCGGGCGACCACTTCCGATCCGTCGCGCGGTCGCTTCGCCTGGCCGTCGGCACCGCGCGGTACCATCTGAACGCGCTCGTCCAAGACGGACTTCTCTACAAGCAAGAGATCAACGGCCGCAGTCGGTACTACGTGTCCGGCGGTGAAGCCGAAGTGAATCGGCTCTACGCGCGTCATTGGGAGTACCGCGACGTCCGCCTTCGCGTCCTGCTCACCCTGAGACGAATGGACAACGCGCAGCCCGCCACGATCGCCAAAGTCTTGGGAATCAGCCGACAGCTCGCGTCGTACCATCTCCGATGCCTCGAGAAGGCCGGGCGGGTTCGGCGTCATGGCGCTCAGTATCGCGTCGTCAGCGGGCGGCGCTGACGCGGGTCTTGGTTCCTGTCAAAGTCGCTCGCGGATCGAGCTCGGAGTTCGAGGGCCTGCGCGGGGCATCTGAGACGGCGATCAGCCGATGACGTTTCTCAGACCGCGACGAAATCGTTTCGAATCGTGTTCGCTTGTGGGACACCGGACGCTGCCGAATCCTTAAGGCTTGGAGAGTGCTCCGTCGAGACATTGCAACCCCGCGTCCGGAGCCACGCATTGCTCGACATCGTCTCCCTGGCCACGTGTTTCCTCGGCTTCCTCGGCCTGATCTTCGTTGTCTTTAGGATGAAGACCGGGGTCTTCGGGACGCCGAGGGCCTTGTACCTGCTCTTCATCGGAATGGCCTGCGCACCCTTCTACGTGGCGTTTCTGCGTCCTCCGAAAATCCCGTTCCTCGTCCCTCCTGTGATCGCGATTTTTCTCTTGTATCCGATCGCGGCCCCGCACGGCATCGTCTATTCGACCGATCCGATCTTCAATTTCTCCTTCACCCAGGACCTTTTGAGAACCGGATTTTGGGACCCTGGGGGCGGTAACGCCTTCGCGAAGACGTACTCCTTCTATCCGATCGGGAACGTGTTCGTCGGATACGTCATCTTGAATGCTCCGCTTCCTCCGGATATCGGGTACCTCTGGATCGAACCCGTCCTCCGACTGCTCGCCATTCCCGCCTCCGTGTACTCATTTGGCCGAAGGCTCTTCGGGCCGAGGACTGCGGCGATCGGTCTCCTGCTCTACCTCGGGACCCCCTCGATCCTGTTCAACGACGCGGTGCAGCAAGGGTTCGGCACAATCTTTTTCGCACTATCGCTGCTCGCGCTGTTCATGCTGGTCCAGGCTGTCGACCCCCCCGCTCAACGCCGCGCGATGCTCCTCTTTGCCGTCGTGAGTGCCGGAATCGTGATGACCCATCATCTTTCCTCGTACGTGTTTGCTTTCTGGCTCACGGCTCTCGCGATCCTAATGGTGCGCCGCCGAGCCCGGCAGACGTTGCCCGTGTTGCGGTTGGTCGTATTGTTCACGTACTTCGTTGTGATCCTGCTGGTGTACATCGACGTGCTTACGAAGTCGATTTTCCTCATTCACCAGCAGACCTTGGAGACCGCGCTAACGAACCTCATCGCGCCGGAAATGACAGCGGGAGGGGGCTCGGGCTCGAACTTGGGTCGGACATTCACCCAAATCGAAATCGGATGGCTCATCGCCACCCTCATCGGCCTGTTCTTGCTCGCTTTCTTCACGGCCGCGCGCCACCGCGCGACCCGCCACAATCCCTTCGACCTGGCGAATGGCATCGTGGCATCGTTCCTCGTTTTCGTCACGCTCCCACTGATTGTCACTCCACTCAACTACATCCCTCTTCGAATCAACGAGTATGCGGGTTTCATCGTCATGCCGTTCGCGGCTGCGACCCTCATCCGCTGGGCTCGGTCCGATTTCTGGAAATCGGCTCGGCGCGCGCCGCGGGCCTTCCGTGAGAGGCCGTGGATACCGAGGCTTGCCGTCGTGGCGATTGCCGGGGGAATCGTCATGGGCGGCAATCTCGCTCCGATCACCTTGCGGGCGTACTTCGAGTCGTTCTCTAGCCGGGCCACCGATTCCCCGCTGTACCTCGGACCGGACTCGGTACGGGTTTCGGCTTGGGCCACGGCCCACTTCGGCGACGGTCGGATGTGGGGCGATCAGTTGGCCAACGACGTCTTCGCGGGCTTCGGATTCATGCCAGTCGATTTCGGAGCGACCCGCGTTTTCGTCAGTACGACGCTCAATGAGTCTGTGTGGTGCCAGGTGAAGGTCGGCGACTATGTGGCGGTGGACTACTTGATGACGATCTTGCGACCGAATTTTCTCCATGAAGGCCTGCTGCCAGCACCGTTGTCGGCGGTGCAGGTCGGGAAGTTCGCGACGGATCCGCACTTTGCGTTGGTGTACCAAGATGCTACGTTTTCGATCTATCGGATGATGTTGGTTCACTCCTGTCCGTGACGACGGCCTAAGTCACGACGACCGCGAGCAGGTTTTCCGCGACGACCGTCGAGGTCGCATTGAGCAACGCGAACCTCAGCTCGAAGTCGCCGGCCTGTTCAATCGAGATCGAGAACTGCTGGCTCCACGTCTCTCGAGGTCCGAGTACGATCGATACGCTATACTCTGCGAAGGCGTCCATCCGCAGGGGAGAAGTCTGAAGCACCTTGTGGAATGTCTCGTTTCCGGTGGCGTTCGAGGGGACGAGCCGGATCCGAACCATGAAGGCGCCGGCGGTCGAACCGGCCAGGGCCGAGACGACGATATCCTGCGGTTGACCTTGGACGAAGCGGGTCGGAAGCTTCGCGGTCCCGTTGGTCCCGTCCGGAGCCGCGATGGACAGTCCAGGCGAGAGTTCGCCAGGATAATGCACCGCCGCAAGAGAGACGAAGATGACGAGGGCCCCCACAATCCCCGCGAACAGGACGGCGACGGCCCCTTTCTCGGCCGCCGAGTAGTCGGAGAAGTCGAGAAAGGCACGGGTGAAATTGGTGAACGCCGCCAAAGGATTGCCGCCAGGACGCAGAACGAGCGATGCCCCCAGGGCAATCGGTAGCCCAACGATCACGACCGCGAACACCGTGATCGGGATGCCAAGAATCGACACACCCAAAGCGGACAACGACGTGATGAAGATCGTGAGTCCGGTCGAGAACGCGAGAATTTCCGCCGCCGAGAGCCGAATCGCTCGGCCGACAACCAGGGCGAGGGTGCAATACCCCACCGCAAACAACGCGGCGAGCGCGAACACGGCCCGATAGGGGTTCGGAGGGACCACCGCCACGAGAATCGCGTGAAGCAGGAGGATGGCGGTCGCGAGCCCGACATAGGGGAATGGCGCTCTCGCACGTGCTCCAGGAATCGGAATCATTGGCGCCTGCTCCCGGATGGAAAAGTCCACGGACTCAAGAACTTTCGCGCAACCCCGAAGGAATCTAGCTTCCCGAGAGGGAAACAAAGGTCCGTGCGACGGCCGCCCAATCCGGCGTCGCTCGGATCCATTCTTGATTTCTCCGCTGAATCCCGTTCAGGGTGCCTTCCTCGAAGATCCCCTGAATCGCTCCCGCCAGCCCGGACGGATCTCGAGGTTCCGTGAACACCAGGCCGGTGCTTCCCTCCAGCTCGCGAATCGG
>DASWGO010000345.1:0-1799 GCA_036393695.1 Thermoplasmata archaeon | reverse complement strand
ATCGTCCTCACGGGTTCGGGGGACAAGGCCTTCACCGCGGGGGCCGACATCCACGAATTCCAGGGTCGCACGGCGATGGAGCAGTGGAGAATGTATGAGCACGGGACTCTGTACGACGCGATCGAGCGAACCGCGAAGCCGATCCTCGCGATGATCAACGGCTACTGCTTCGGCGGCGGACTCGAGTTGGCGATGGCCTGCGACGTCCGCATCGCCTCCGATCGGGCCACACTCGGCCAGACGGAGATCAACATCGGAATCATTCCCGGCGGCGGAGGGAGCCAACGACTCCCACGGCTGGTCGGCCTCGGAAACGCGCTGAAACTCACGCTGACGGGCGATCGGATCGACGCGACCGAGGCGCTCCGCATGGGCCTCGTGGACGAAATCGTGCCTCACGCGCGTCTCGAGCCGCGGACGTTCGAGATCGCCGATCGAATCGCGTCCCGGAGCGCCCTCGCCGTGCGGCTCGCGAAAGCGGCCGTGCGAGCGTCCGCGCGCATGCCCCTGAATCAAGGGCTCCGATATGAGCAGAGCCTATTCACGCTCGTCATGTCCTCGGAAGACAAGGAGGAGGGCGTGCGTGCTTTCCTCGAGAAACGAGACGCGAAGTGGAAGGACCACTAAACAATTCTCAAACTTGATTTTTCGTTGTCAGCACCGATAACCACATGAGAGGGGTCTTAACCGCAACCCCGACTCGTTTTCTCCGGCATGTCAATTTGGTCCGGCATCGCCGCTGCCGGGGTAGCGATTGCCCTCGCTTTCGCCGCCGTCGCGAATCCCATCTGGGAGTGGCGGACGGAAGACTCGCAGCACACCGAGGTCTGGTCGTACAGCCCCTTCAACGCACGCCATACCATTTTCAACAATTCATCGAAACAAATGGACGTGCTTCGCGACTATTCGTACGGCCAACTGGCATCGATTCAGCCGGACATGGCGAAAGCGCTGGCCGAATATAGCCAGTTCTTCATCCTGAGTCTCGCCGCGGGCTTCGCTGGAATTGGCCTCTCGGTCTTGTCGGTTTGGAAGAAGCTGCGTGGCCTCTATGCCGGGATCGCGTTCCTTGCTGCCTGTGCCTCGTCACTGTACGCCTCGTTCGCGATCGTGTTCACGATTCCGCCCGCAGCCAAAACGAACCTGAGGATTCCGGTTCCGCAGTTCCTCGGGCAGTATGCGGGCGGCAGTTTCAACACGACCTGGACGCCCCTGGCCGGATGGGTTCTGGTCATCGGCGCAGGCTTGGCCTTCGCATGGGCGTCGTCGGACCTCTGGCATCTCGTGCCGGGGCGGAAGCTGGCTCCAAAGAAGATGGAAGTGACGATCAAACGGATTCCAACGACGACCACCACGGCCCCGCCACCGCCCGCGGAGCTCGTCCCATCGACGCGGGAACCTGACATCGAGGAAGTCTTCGTGATTAGCTCGAATAGCCTGCTGATCAAGCACATGTCGCGCAGCCTGATGAGCGACAAAGATCGCGATGTCGTCGGGAGCATGATCTCCGCGATCTCGTCGTTCGTGCGCGAGGCGTTCACGGAGAGGGACGGAGAGGTCCACGAGGTGACCCTGGGAGACCACCGGTTCGTCATGTGCAGCGACCGAGGAATCGTCCTCGCCGTCCTCGTCTCATCCGGCGACACGGAAGACATCGTGCATCGGCTGCGACATCTCCTCGCGATTCTTGACGACCGGTACGGAGACCGCCTCGCGACCTGGCAGGGCGAGCCTCTCGAAGGGATCGAGGACGAACTCCAGGTCCTTTGGCAGCCGTACCACCTCCCGCCGCCGCCCGC
>DASWGO010000344.1:0-7771 GCA_036393695.1 Thermoplasmata archaeon | reverse complement strand
GTTCCATGTCGTCTTCGGCGTGCGGTACGTGCACGACCTGATCTACCGCAGCCTCATCGAGAAGTGGGAGCGGGAGCATTCGAATTTCCATTTCTACCCGACGATCTCGCGTCCCGAGACGCCGGACTGGAAAGGCCGCGTAGGCTACGTCCAGAAGGTCATCGAGAACGACATCACGGACTATGGGAACAAGCAGGTCTTCATCTGCGGCTTGCACGACATGGTCGAGGACGTGAAGAACCTCTGCCAACGCCTCGGCTTCGCCTATGTGCGATTCGAGAAGTGGGACTAATCCATCCTTGGCTCATCGGAGTCGGATCCAGACTTTCCCGACGATCTCACGCAGGTCGATCGGTCCGAACGTCCGGCTGTCCCGACTCCGGTTCGCGTTGTCGCCAGCCAGGCGGATTTGGCCGGCATCGGGAACGTCCGAAATTCGTTTCACCAGAAATCGGTCGGGGGTATCCGGGTCCCGCACGACCACGAGATCCCCTTTCGCGGGCGGGCGGAACTTGTAGGCCCACCGGTTGACGAGGACGTAATCGCCCGGTTGCAATTCTGGGCGCATGCTGTCGTCTTCGACCCGGAACCGGCGGAGCGGGAACATCGCGGACGGAATCACTTGAACTTCGGGTAGACGGTGAGGCGTTCCGTCGGGTACGGCGCCTTCGCGGTGATCGTCTCGAATCCCTTGGTCTTCCAGTAGATCGATGCGATGTCGTTCGTCGCCTTCAGGAGGTCCTCGGCCACTTGCAGGTTGATTTCCTGGCGCGCCTTCGAACCGGTCTTGAGCGCCTTCCACACGAGATCGTGGAGTTCCGGGAACGTCTTCAGGTGCTCCGGCTTGAAGTAGTCGCCCCAGAGGATGCGAATCTCGTTCTTCGCAATCTCCGAGTGCTGCTCCTTCGTGGCGATGTACCGCGCGAGCTTGTTCGTGTACTCCTGGCGCTGCTCCGGCGTCGCGCTGGCCCCGGGCTTCTCGAGTTGGTTGATCAGGTCGACCATTCGGACGACCGTGTGGGCGGCGAGTTGCGCGTGGTGCGGATCGTAGATGCCGCAAGGGATGTCGCAGTGCGCGTACGCGATCGGAGCCGGAGAAATCCGGTCGAGCCAGCGGGCCAGCAAGTACAGCAGTGACATGGTCGCCTCGTAGCGGATTCGGTTATTTAAACGTGCGGCGGGCCCCAATCCCAGAGTCGGGCGGTCGCGGGAATCACGCCAATCTTATCATCTGGCAATTCGCTTTGTGTCTTCCTTGAAGCCTGGCTACCGGAACGTCGGGGAACTGCGGACCGAGTACAAAGCGAAACGTCCCGCCATCGAGGCCCGGTTGGAGGAGTTCCGCCGCGCGGGACGTTTGGCGGACGAGCGGCTCTTCGAGGAACTGTGCTTCTGCATCGTGGCCATTCAGTCCAAGGCCCGAGCGTCCGACGCGGCCGTCGCCGCTCTAAGAGAGACCGAACTCCTCTGGTCCGGTGAAGCCGCGGAGATCGCGGCGTTCCTGCGTCATCGCACGCGGTTCCACAACCACAAAGCCGCGTACATCGTTCGCGCGCGAGACCGTTTGTTTCCGGATGGGCAGGGCGAAATCGCGAAGACGTTGGATTCCTTCCCGTCCTCGAAGGACGCTCGCCTGTGGCTCGTCGGCGAGATCCACGGCTTGGGCCTGAAGGAGGCAAGTCATTTCCTTCGGAACACGGGCCGAGGCGAAGACCTCGCCATTCTGGACCGCCACATCCTCAAGAACCTGATCCGCCACGGCGTCGTTCGGCGACTACCGCGGACCTTGACTGCGAGGCGATACCTGGACATCGAGGCACGGACCGAGCAGTTCTCGAACGCGATTGGAATTCCGATGTCGGCCCTCGATTTGCTGTTCTGGAGCCGCGAGACGGGCGAGATATTCAAGTGAGGCCGCGACGCCATTCGAACGTGCGTTCGCGGCGCCCGGCTCAACCATCTCCAAGGTTAGCGGTGCAATCCGTTGGCGAAGGCGGGCTGGTCCGAATCCTGATGTATCCCCCGACGCATCGTGCCGGCGATGGGCGATCCCTCCCCGGACGAGGTTCGCACACGGCTGCTCGCGTGGTATGATGCAAATCGCCGGGACCTACCCTGGCGGCGCACGCGAGACCCCTATCGGATCTTAGTCGCCGAATACCTCCTCCAGCGGACTCGTATTGCAACCGGGACGCCGTACTACGAGCGGTTCCTCGAGCGGTTTCCCACGTTGCGCGATCTCGCCGCCGCCCCCCTCGATGACGTCCTCGCCGTCTGGGAGGGCCTGGGCTTCTACGGGCGTGCTCGGAACCTGCACGCGGCGGCGCAGTCGATCGTCCAACGGCATCGCGGGGAGATTCCTCGCTCGTACGATGGGCTGGTGTCACTCCCGGGAATCGGGCCGTACACCGCCGGTGCGGTGGCGAGCATCGCCTTCGGGATTCCCGTGCCCGCGGTGGACGGAAACGTCACACGGGTGATCGCCCGCTTGTTTCGGATTCGCGAGAATGTGACGGCGGGAACGGTCCGTAAGCGAATCGCGGAAATTGCCGCCGGCCTCGTTTCCCCAGAACGACCCGGTGCTTTCAACCAAGCACTGATGGAACTCGGTGCGACGCTTTGCACGCCCATCGCACCTTCGTGCGTTAGTTGTCCTGTCGAACGGTCTTGCTTGGCGCGTGCCGCCGGCGAGGAACGAGAGCTGCCCATCTCGTCTCGACCCCGGTCCCTGCGGGCGGTGACGGTTGTCTTCGGCCTCGTGACCGCGAACGAGCGGGTCCTCCTCGTGCGCCGACCGAAAGGACATCTGCTCGGCGGACTGTGGGCCCTTCCGGGCGGAGAGCGGAACGGCCCTTCGGAGAAAGCGGATCTCAAGGGTTCGATCCGTTCTCAAGCGGGGATCGAGGTTCGCGTCGGGCCGCGATGGTCGCGCGTGAACCGAAGCTTCTCCCACCGGAAGTGGTCCGGGTCGATCTACCGCTGCTCGCCCCTCAAGCGTCCCACAGGGACTGAGTCGGTCCGTTGGGTTCTCCGGGCTGAGGCCCTGCGGCTTCCTCTCGTGCCCTTCCATCGGGACGCCATCAGGTCCCTCGCGGGAATCGAGTCTTTCGGGAGCGCGGATAATATTTAAGCCACACGATAAATATGTGGCACCGAATCCTTAAGCGGGAATAATCCATCGGACCGCCGTGCGACGGTTCCTGCTCGTGGGGCATCGAGCCTCCACGGATCCGGCACTTCCTTTGGACGACTTGGCGGGAGGTGCGGGCCGGATGGACATCCTCTTGAACGGAGCGAATGCGGCCCTTCACCTCGCTCACGACCTCCGCCGAGACGTTGAAGTCGGTCTCCTCCTCCTGGGTCCGCCCCATCCGCCGCGGTTCGTGCGCCTCGAAGGCTTCCGGCTCCGCAATTACCAGCCGGACATCCGGAGCAATGCTGCGCTCGTGCGACGGGCGCTGGAGAATGCCTCTCGAATCGAGCGGGAGACGTCTCCGGGTGTGTTCGCCTCGCAAGCCAATTTCGAGGCGGCGCTCGATCGTTTCGGTCCCGCGTTCGTCTACGCCAAGGAAGGTGGCAAAGACATTCGGCAAGCGAGTCTCCCCGCGGACGCGACGTTCGTGTTCTCGGACAACCAGGATCTCACGACGGCCGAGGAGCGAGCCTTGACCGACCGTGGGGCCCTGGTCGTCGGACTCGGTCCGCTGGCCGTGCACACGGACCACGCGATCGCGATTGTTCAGAACGAACTCGATCGGAGACAACTGTGACTCGCGCGGTTGCCGCAGCCGCATCGTGCCACCAACGACCAAAAGCTCCATTCCCGCACGCCCGAACGCAGGATTACATGGTTCGCGTTCCTGCCGAAAGAAAGAGGTGGCTACGGCTTCACGGCCTACAACTGGGAGGCTCTAGGTCGGCGGATCTTGGGTTTCGCGGGACGATGTCCGATCACCCGAGAGGGCAGGATTATTTCGTTTGCAACGGGCTAGAGGCCCCGGCTCTCTCGGCCGCCGAAGCAGCCTGGGCCAACCGCCGGGACAGCAGGTACGCCCCGATGCTTAGAGCGGCAAATGCCCAGACCGTGGTGAGTCCGGGGTAATTTTCCAGGACAAGGATTAGCTCGAATGCCGCAAGGATAGCGATTCCAATCGAGACAAATGCTAGCATCCGCGCCACCCGGAAGTAGCCCGCCATCAGCTTGGGATTGCCCGACAACCGGGACAAGAGTTTCGGAGAGACCGCACCCTGGGTCACCTGCCAGAGGAGTACCAGTACCCACACGGTTATCAACACGGCAGCAAGCATCATCACGCCGGCAAGCACGTCCAGCATGGCACCCACCTCCACTAGGCATGAACCAGCCGTGCCCTTATACCGATGGCGCTGAACCCGACAATGACTCTGCCCGCGATGAATACGTCCACTGAGACTCGAGCCAGATTTCGGGGGCGACGATGGTGGCCGCAAAACCGTAATCCATCGCCCGGGCGGAATGTAAAAGCTCTAATAAACGGAGAAAGTAGCCGCTGCGGGAGAAATGCCCAAGCCCGCTCCGGGTCGTGACTTCTACATCGCCACGGCGGATGAGATCCGGGCGGGACGGACGACGGACCTCTACTTCGTGCGGACGCTCGACGTCTTGAAGAAAGCGGGCCGGAGCCGCGCGAACGTCGTCGCCGAGGTGACGACCGGCGCTTTGCCGAACGACTGGCCGTGGGGGATCTTCTGTGGCCTCGAGGAGGTCGTGCATCTCCTGGAGGGAAAGGGCGTGAGCCTGTGGGCCCTCCCGGAAGGCAGCGTCTTCCCACCGAAGACGCACCGAGGCATCCCGCTCCCCGTCATGATCCTCGAAGGCGCGTATGAAGAGTGGGCGTTGTACGAGACGCCGGTCCTCGGGATGATCTGTCAGGCCAGCGGCATCGCGACGAAAGCCGCGCGGATCCGGAAGCTCGCGAACGGAAAGCAGGTCCTCTCGTTCGGCGTACGCCGCATGCATCCCGGAATCGCGCCGCTCATCGAACGGTCCGTCACGATCGGCGGGCTCGACGCGATCACGACGCCCTTGGGCGCCGATCTCCTCGGTGTCCCCGCCATGGGCACGATGCCTCACGCCCTCGTCATTGTGATGGGCGGACCGCGCGAAGCTTTCGTGGCGGTCCACAAATATCTCGAAGCGAAGATTCCGCGCATCGCCCTCATCGACACGTACTACGACGAGAAAACGGAGGCGCTGATGGCCGTCGAAGCGATTCCAGACCTCTCGGGCGTCCGACTCGACACGCCGGCCTCGCGCCGCGGCAACTTCGCCGCGATCGTCCGCGAAGTCCGTTGGGAGCTGGATCTCCGCGGACACAAGGACGTGAAGATTTTCGTGTCGGGCTCCGTGGACGAGAAGTCGATTCCCGCTCTACTCGAAGCAGGCGTCGATGGCTTCGGCGTGGGCACGAGTCTGAGCAATGCTCCGACCATTGATTTCGCCTTGGACCTCGTCGAGGTCGATGGCAAGCCTGCGGCGAAACGGGGCAAGTTCGGCGGCCGCAAAGACCTTCAGCGCTGCTCGAAAGACGGCACGTACGAGGTGGGCGCGCGGACGTGTCCGGTGTGCGGCGCCAAGATGACCCCGGCGTACACTCATTACATGGATCATGGTCGGGTGACCGCGCCTTTGCCGGCCCTCGATGCGATTCGCGAGCGGGCGATGCGCGAGACCGAGCGGGCTCCCCTCGAGGCGTGAACGAGCGAGTCTTTATCCTGAGGCCCTTGCGTCTGCACTCGAATGGTCCGGACGAAAGCGGACATCCGCGCGACGTACGATCGGATCGCCGAATCGTTCGCGGCCCGGCGACGAGAACCTTGGCCCGAAGTCCGGTCGTTTATCGAGTCCTTGCCTCGCGGCTCGCGGGTCCTCGATCTCGGAGCCGGCCATGGACGACACACGACGATCCTCGCGGGCCGGGGCCATCACGCCGTGGCGCTCGACTTCTCCCGGCGCCTCCTGTCAATTGGCCGCGCGGACGAGCGTCGAAAGGGAGTTGCCGTCCGCATCGATTGGGTCGGCGGCGAAGCGACGAAACTGCCGTTCCGGGATGCGTCGTTCGACGCGAGCCTGTGCATCGCGGTCTTGCATCATCTCCCGCTCGAGTCGGATCGCATCGCTGCGTTGACGGAGCTTCGACGCGTCCTACGTCGGCGGGCCCCCGTATTCTTGAGTGTGTGGGCACGAGAGCAGCCGCGTTTTCAATCCATGCCTGCGGCGTCCAAGGTCGATGGCGATGTCGAAGTGCCGTGGACGATGCCCGACAAGACCGTGGTGCCGCGCTTCTACCATCTGTTCCAAGAAGGCGAGCTGGAGCGATTAATTATCGGATCGGGGCTTCACGGAGAAAGGTTTTTCCCCGGCGCCGGAAACTGGTTCGTACAGGCACGATCAAATGGCTGATCCGCTCGGTACCGTGAACGGTTTCTTCTCCACGATCCTGGGGAATCCCGTCTACCTGCTGGTCACGATCGGCGGGCTCGCACTCTTCGCTCTCCTGGTAGTTGCACATCACATCCACAAGATTCACAGCGAAGAGATCTTCGTCCACCAGGCCTGGGGCGCGAACTGGAAAGGCCGGTAGGGCGCGCGAAACTCTCATATCTGCACGGCCGCATCGAGGCGGTCCGGTTGGAGTCAATTTGTCGAACGTCCCGGAGGGGCTGCGCTACACGAGAGACCATGAGTGGGCGAAGATCGAGGGGAAGCGCGCCCGGATTGGGATTACGGACTTTGCTCAGGATCAGTTGACGGACGTCGTGTACGTCGAGTTGCCGCCGATTGGGAAGACCGTGAGGCAAGGAGAGCCGATCGGGACCGTCGAGTCTGTGAAAGCCGTCAGCGAGATTTTCGCACCGATCGGCGGAAAGGTCGTCGAAGTCAACAAGGCTCTCGTAGACAAGCCCGAGCTCGTAAACAAGGATCCGTATGGCGAAGGATGGATGGTCGTCGTGGAGGCCACCGAGCCCCCGCAAGCGAACGCTCTGATGGATCCCGCGGCGTACCGCCGTCACATTGGTGACTGATCAGGCCTTCACCTGGGGAACCCTTTTATCAACGGCTATGGTTCGACCGCCGGGCACGTCGGCTAGTTTGGACTAGGCTATGGGCCTTCGGAGCCTAAGACGGGGGTTCGAATCCCTCCGTGCCCGCTCTTCTCGAGGTCACGGCCGGCGCGTCATCGACTTCGCGTTGACCCCGAGCTCCTCTGGAGGACGTACCTTCCGGAAGTTCCGGTAAATTAACAGGTCATACGCCAATTTGAAGGATCCCGCAGCCACCAACGGCGTCCCGAGCCAGAGGTTCGCGAGGGCGTAACCCGCCAACGACGGACTGATCGACGACGAAACAGTCCGCGTGGAGCTCGTGAGGCCCGCCGCCGCGGTCCGGTCCTGCTCGTCCACGATCGACATGACGTACGATTGCCTCGTGGGCACGTCCATCTGAGACAACGACTGACGACACAGGAGAAGAAAGACCGCGCTCAAGGCCGTCGGAGCGAACGCCACGGCGATGAGCAGCACGTTCGAAGGCACGTGCGTGAAGACCATCGTCCGCAAAAGCCCGATCCTCCGCGCGATTCGCTCGGCGAGGAGAAAGGACAACGCGGTCACGAGCTGGGTCGCAAAGAAGATGGCGCCGAGGGTGGACAGATCTAGGCCAAATCGGAGATAGAAGTAGTACGAGAGAATGCTCTGACCGATGAAACCGCCGCCGAATGAGTCGATTGCG
>DASWGO010000343.1:0-2060 GCA_036393695.1 Thermoplasmata archaeon | reverse complement strand
GATGGGATCCATCGCGGCGGTGCCGCGGGGGACCCTCACCGATGCGGGTGATGGGATGAAGAAGTTTGCCACCGAGCTTCGGGGCAAGACCGTGATGACGAACGACGGTCAGATCCTGGGGACCATCGAGAACTTCATCGTAAACACGAAGAGCGGGAAGCTGTCCGACGTCCTCGTGCTGCCGGCCGAGAACGTGGCGATGAAGGGAATGAAGACGGATCCCGAGGGCCGGCTGATCTTGCCGTTCCAGGGCATGCGCGCCGTGAAAGACGTCGTCGTCATGAACCTCTAGGCCCCGCCGTTCGGCTCAGAGCAGGACGCGTCGCTCTTCCTTCACCACGTTGAGGACCACCTGCGTGTATGTGTTCTCGACGTACTCCATCGAGCCGAGGCGCTTGATGAACGCATCGAGCTCCCGCGTGTTCTTCAGGCGGACGACGACGATCGAGTCCCATTCGCCCGTGACGTCGTAGACGTGCGTGACGCGGTCGTCCTTCGCAATCCGACGCTGGACCTCGAGGAGCTTGCCCTTGTGGATCTTCACGCCGACGACCGCGAGGACGTCGTAGCCGAGTCGGGCCTCGTTCAAGATTGGGACGTATCCCGTGATGACCCCGAGTTCCTCGAGCTTTCGGACCCGACTGGAGACGGTGCTGATGCTCGCATCGGTTGCCTTGGCGATCTCGCGATACGATTTTCGTGCGTCCGCGTTCAACAGCCGCAGGATCTTGACATCGAGTTCGTCGAGAGACGTCGGTTCCGCCAATGGAATCGCCTCGCCTCAAGCGTCGGGTGATTGAATTGTACGATGGGCCTGGAGGCGCATCGAACATTGTTTCGTCCTGTATCAATATTCCGGCCATTCGTACGATTTCACCTCGGAACAGTTTATATATGTTCAAATTTCTGCCGAGGCAACGGACGGAACGGTGGCTCCGTCCAGGCGGGAAGGCGATGGCGATTTCTGCGAGTACCCCAGCGAAGTCGAAGAAGATGACCGTGGCGTCGGTGCTAAAGCGGATCGAGACCGAGGGGATCCGATGGATCGACCTCCAGTTCGTCGACGTGCTCGGCGCGCTCCAGCACATCACGATTCCATCGACGTCTCTCGGACCGGAGGAGTTCAAGCGAGGCGTGGGCAAGTTGGACGGCTCCTCGATCAAGGGATTCAAGGAGATCCACGAGTCCGACATGCTGATGGACCCCGACCCGTCCACCTTCGCCGTGCTCCCATGGTATGAGGGCGCCCACAAGACGGCGCGATTCTTCGTCGACGTCTACGAGGGCGGCAGTCACGAGCGGTTCACGCGCGACTCCCGCTACATGGCTCAGCGAGCCGTCCAATTCGCGGCCGAACAAGGCTACGACACGACATATTGGGGCCCAGAAATCGAGTTCTTCGTGTTCGATGGCATCCGGCTCGTTCCGTCCGCGGACAGCGCACGCAACCCGTGGTCCGGCGCCGGCTACGAGATCATCTCGCGGGAAGCGCCGTGGAGCGACAGCGGCGGAAAGGAATTCCCGATCCGTTTCAAGGAGGGCTACTACCCCGCTCCGCCCGTGGACAGCTTACAGGACTACCGCAATGAGGCGTGCCGCGTCCTCATCGAATCCTTTGGCATGACCTTGGACGCACACCACCACGAGGTCGCCACGGCCGGGCAGTGCGAGATCGACATGCGATACGATGAGCTCGTGCCCATGGCCGATAACGTCGTCACGTACCGCTACGTGATGAAGATGGTCGCCCACAAGATGGGCATGATGGCGACGTTCATGCCGAAGCCGATCTTCGGCGACAACGCGAGCGGGATGCACGTCCACCAGAGCCTCTGGACGAAAGGCAAGAACATGATGTACGACCCGAAGGACGAGTACGCGGAGATTAGCCAGACGTGCCGGTACTACATCGGAGGGTTGATGGAGCACGCCCGCAGCTTGTGCGCATTCACGAACCCGACGACGAACTCGTACCGCCGGCTCGTCCCAGGCTACGAGGCGCCCGTGTTCATCGCCTGGTCCAAACGCAACCGGAGCGCGAACATCCGGATCCCGATGTA
>DASWGO010000342.1:0-3848 GCA_036393695.1 Thermoplasmata archaeon | reverse complement strand
GTAGAGGACGTCGAAGACGATGTACGTCGCCGGCAGGGTCTTCGCCAGATGGTGGATCTTGATCTGGCCGCTCGCCTGCTCCCGCTGCTGCAGTTTCTCGAAGCTCGGGAGAGGGCCGTTCATGACCACGATCTCCCCGTCCAAGATCGCCGGCTTGCGGGTGTGGACCGCGAGGTCCGGATACCGCGACTCGACGTACGACAGGCGACGGTTCTGAAACCGCAGGCCGTCGCGCACGACCGCGAGAGCTCGGGTCCCGTCCCATTTCAGCTCGAAGATGTGGTCCTTCGAATCGAACGGGGTGTCGCGGCTCTCCGCGAGCATCGGCTTGATGACGTGCGAGTACGGGTCGAACGGCGCCATCCGCTCAGCTGGCCTTCGCGGCTTCGAGGCTCGCCTTGAGCGCGGCCATCAAATCTTGCGTCGGCCTCGTCTCGACCTTCGTCACGGACGGCAACTCTTTGCCCTCGACTTTCGCCTGGATGAGCGCCATCAGGGCGTCCCGGTAACGGTCCCGGAACTTTGACGCGTCAAACTCCGTCACGAGCGTCTTGATGAGCTGGAGGGCGAGATCGAGCTCTGCGTCGGAGATCACGACGGGCCGGGTCGCGGGGATCTCTGGTGGCGGCTTCACTTCGTCCTGGTACATGAGCGTCGTGAGGACCAGACTCCCGTCAAACGGGCTGATCGCGACGAGCTGCTCCTTCTTCCACAGGACCGCGCGGGCGAGCGCGACTTTTCCGGTCCGCATGAGCGCCTGGCGGAACAACTCGAACGGCTTCAGGCTGATCTCCTCCGGCCCGAGATAGTAGTTCCGCTCCCGATAGAGAGGCGAAATCTCCGTCGCATCGACGAAGCCCGCGACCTCGAGCGCCTTCGTCGCCTCCAGCGGAATTTTCTCGAAGTCCTCGTCCTTCAGGATGACGTATTGCCCTTTCGCATACTCGTAGCCCTTCACCATCTCCTTCGAGTCGACGGGGACGTTGTCTTTCGGGCAGATGTACGGCCGCTTCAGGGCGGTCATGCACGTCGCGTGCAGCGTCGTGAAAGAGAGGTCCTTCGTCTCGGTCGCGCCGTACAGTTTGACGGGGATGTTCACCAGGCCGAACGCGATCGCGCCACTCCACAAGGCTCGGGCCATTGTCGGTCCTCCAGAGGAATTCAAACGAAGGGCCATGAGGCTCTTAACAATTTGTCCTGCGCGTTAACCTTGTTTAAGGTTGACTTGCGCGCCGCGGGCTACGAACGTCGTGGCGGATTGCACAAGCAATATCCCCGAGGAAGGGCAATCAGTCAGCGGATGAGCGGTCCTACGGCCGGTCCCTCGCCCGAAACGCCGATCTCTGTCCCGTCCTCCGGATCTCCGCCATACGGAGCCCCGCCGTTTCCACAGATGTACTATCCCGCCCCACCACCGCGGCGCGACAACCTAGCGCTGATCATCGTCGTTGTCGTCGTGGTCGCCCTCGTCTCTGTGGTCATTTCGGCCGTCTTGTACATCCTAGTGTCCGGTTTAATCAGGGCCCCGAATCCTCCACCCATCGTCGCCTTCGGGCCTGTCGAGATGACGGGAGGGAACGCGACCATTGATGTCTCGACTTCCCGCGAAATCGCCCCCTCGAGTCTCCAAGTCAGGCTAATGGCGAATGACTCGGGGAGTTCGAACAGCATGCCTCTGCCGAACGGCTCAATCGTCTTGATCGCCGGGGGCTACATTCTGCGTGTGTTTTGGCTCGATCAAGACAACGATCAGCTCTTCGGTTTTGGCGATGTGCTGAGGGTCACCGGAGACTCAGCCCCGCTGCCGGGTTCGACGACGTTCAGGTTGGATCTCTTGGCCACGGGGATGCTCGCGGGAGTGACTTGGATAACCCCCTGATCACGTCTCGCCCACCGCCGTTGGGCAGATGCCGAGCCGAGCGACGCTTGGCCCGGGGAGTTCAACGGCCACTCGGATAGCGCGCCGCGAAGAGGTTCTCCGGAAATCCGAAACCGAGCTTTCCGGTCGTGGCGTAGCGGTACAACGCCGTCACCAAGATGCTCTGAGCCGCCGAGCCGACGAGGCCCAGGATCAGCCAGTAGACGACCGCTATCCCGAAGCCAATCACCAGACCGGTCACTCCGCCGACGGCGAACCCGAGGAGGGGCACCAGCAACGCAGGGAGCGCGAGCAAGACGATGATCCCGCCCAGCGACAGGTATCCGCCCGCGGCCTCGCCCCACGTCTGTCGCAAGAGGGATCCGCTTCGCTTCACCGCGGCCCATGGCCCGATCTTCTCGAAGATCAGCACCGGAACGACGAGGTACGTGATAATGCCCCAGGCGGCGCCGAGGGCTCCCGCGATGATCCGTCCGAGGAAGCCGAATCGCTCCGCGATCGCCCGCAAGATCAAGCCGACCGTGGCGGTCACCAAAGCCCAACCGGCGATTCGGCGAACGTTCTGCCTCGCGACTTTCAGGCCGTCCGAGATCGTCGGGTCACCGCCGTTCAATCGAATCATCGCGGCGCCCATCACGGCGGCGTTGAAGTAGATCGACACGAAGAACGTGACGAAGTATACGATCGCGAGTCCCGCGTAGAACAGCCAGAATCCGAACACGTCCGAGGGAGCGGTGAGGAAGAAGATCGTGATGAAGAACACGATCCAGACGGCGCCCGTGATCAAAAGGGAGAGGAACGGGAGGAGAATGAGCCCCTTCTCCTTTCGAAGGACGCCGAGGCTGACCTTCGTGAGCTGCCAACCGATCCGCAGGCGCTCAAGGAATCCGAGCTTTCGAGGCGCCGCGGAATAGGGCGAGGACGGGACGGTCGGCGTGGGAGCCCACATGGGAATCGGTCGCCCATGCGGCCTCCTCCACTTGAACCCTCCGCCGGAATCCCGCTCCGGCACATCGGGACCGAGCCTGCGGGACATCCGCGGATGGCCGAGCCGATGGCCCGAGAGCTGCGTGAGTCCGCCTGCGAGGTCTAAATCGTCCAGGCTCCGTCCTGGATTACGGTCTTCCCGCCGATCTCGACCGTTCCGTGCGCGAGCGGTGCCGAGAACCCGTAGCTGCTGTCGTTCTTGCCGCCCGCATCGCGGTTGTCCCCGATGCCGATGGTCACGGTGCCGGACACGATGCTGTTCTGCAGGAATCCGGCCAGCGCCTTCGGGTTCAATCCCAGCCCGACCCCGCCGAAGACGTCCTTCGCGCCGGTGGCCTCGGCCCAGTTCGTCTGCGCGAACTGCACGTTCTTCTTCGCAGAAAAGTCCGTCACCTTCCCGTTCCGGAACGTCCAAGAGAGGCCTTCGATGAGCCGGCCCCGCTGCGGGATCGAGACATCCGCTACGAAGGTGCCATTGGCGCTCTCTTCCACCGGGGCGACGCCGACCTCTCCGGTGGGCAGGTCGACCGACCGGCTCGCGAGTGTTCCGACCGCGAGGTCCTCATCGCTGATGACCCCGTCGTGGACGTACGGCTTCCGCTCGGGTCCGGCGAGGCGGAACTTCAACTTGGTCCCATTGTCCGCTGTCACGCGGACATCGACGGGTCGCGAAATCAGGCCGGCGACGAGATTCCCGAGGGACGCCAGCCGCTCCTGGTTCACCACGCTGGCCGCCTCGACCATCGTCTTCCATTTCGCGTAATTGAAGCCGTATGTCTTCGCGCGTTCCCGAGTGACCGAGCCAATCGCGACGGCGACGTTCTTCGGCATCTTCTCGAATGCCTTGTCGAAATGGGCCTTCTCTCCCTCGAACATCGCGGCGAATTTCTCCCGAGGAACGGTCGCCATGGGGGCGGGATTTCGAGGGCCGAAGAACCAGATGTACGAGTTCACGTAGTCGAGCAAGCCCACGCAATGACCC
>DASWGO010000341.1:0-15316 GCA_036393695.1 Thermoplasmata archaeon | reverse complement strand
GTGACCGCGTTCTTCGAGGTCCATGAGGATCCGGATCCCCGAAAGAAAGGCTCGCGCGGGGCCGGACTGTGCCTGAGCCTCGGCGTCCGGACGGTCGCTAGGGTTCGAGACGACGCGCGCCCGGCAATCGACATCATTGTGAATGGACGACGTCAGAAGGCGGAAGTCACCCAGCGCGTCGCGCAGAAGGTCGTTGGCGCCCGGCCCTGCGAGGTGAAAATCCTGAGCGAGACGAGCTTGCCGGTCTCTCAGGGATTCGGCGTGAGTGCGGCCGCGGCCTTGAGCACGGCGCTCGCCCTTGACGATGCACTCGGAGCGAAGATCCCCCGAGACGAACTGGTCGCCATCGCCCACGCGACGGAGGTCGAGTGCGGCACGGGTCTCGGCGACGTTGTCCCGGCCTCGATGGGCGGAGTGGACCTGCGACTCAAACCGGGCGCGCCGGGCCACGCGGAAGTGCGAAAGTTCCCGGTCGAAGCGGACCTCCTGCTCGCCGTGATCGGCGCGGAAATGCCGACGAAGACGGTCCTTCAGGATCCGAAGAAGGTCGCGGCGATCAACCGAATCGGCGGCGCGCTCGTGGACGAGTTTTCTCGGGATCCCACGCTGGAGCGACTCTTCGAACTCGGGGCTCGTTTCGCCGAAGGAACGGGCCTCGCGGACAAACGGGTCCTCGAAGTGATTCGGGCTAGCCGAATGTTCGGGAGGGCGATGATGGCCATGCTCGGGAATTCCGTGGTCGCGACCGGGAACCGCGAGCAACTCGCCACGCTGTATCTGAAGTTTGGGACCCTGCAGCGGTGTGGGATCGACAACGAAGGCGCCCGTGTGCTCTGATTACTCGCTCAGGGTGAAGAGTTGGTCATCCCCGCCGACGTCGAAGAGTCCGATTCGCGCGCCTGCGTCGAGCCACCCGTGCGCGTAATTCACGTTGGCGAGGGCTTTCTCGAGTTCGCCTCGCTCGCGGAAATGCCTCGCGTCGTCGAAGTAGGCGCGGGCCATTCCGAGGAAGTCTTCCGCAACCTTCCTCAAGTGGGAGCGAGGAGGCGGGGCCAGCTTGACCCGCGCGAGTGCCGTTTCCGTCAGGGCAACATCTCTGTCGACCAGCGCGCGAAGATCCACGCTCGTCCATCGAATCCAGCGCTAAAACCTTTCCCGCTCCGTGTCTCCGCCTGCGCCGGTCAATCTTCGATGACCTTGACGCTCTCTCCGCCGTGACGCGTTTCCCGCGGCCGGACCTCGACCATGAGCGGCATCTGTAGGCCGCCGCCCGTCATGATCGCCACGCCAATCGGGAGGCGGGAGATTTCCTCGGCCATCGCGGTCGTCAGCCCCTCGACGCTCGCGATGATCGCCTTCAGATCGTTCGGGTTCGTGACCTTCAGGATGATCTGCGTGTTGCACTGGCTCAGGACGTTTTTGTCCACCTTCGCGGCCCGCTGTGTAATCACGACGAGCCCGAGACCGAACTTGCGACCTTCGGAGGCGAGCGTCCGGAACACCTTCGAAGAGGCCGCTTGTCCGACCTGAGGACAGAAGTTGTGGGACTCCTCCACGACGAGCATCATCGGCGGGATGCGCCCGACTTTTCGCAGCTCGAACATCGCGGTCGCGAGACGATTGACCACGAGTTCCTGGATGTCCGGCGGAACGCCCTTCAGGTTGATGATCGTCGTCTTGCTCTTGATCACGAGCTCGTCGATGCGCGTGCCTTCCTTCGCGAAGATCTCGACCTCGCTCAGGTATTCGAGCTCGTCGATCAGGGACGCGTTCTGCGGGTCCTCCTCCCGTTCGAGGACGCGGATGATGTCTCGGATCGTATAGTCTTTCGTGGCTTGGCGGAGCAGGTCGAGCGCTTTCCGAAGCGCAGTCAGGTGCGTCCGGACCTTCGCTGAGCCGGTGAGCGACAGGATATCCCTCGCATCGAGGTTGCTCAGCGTGAACTTCAGCGGCCGACTTCCGGGATTGATCTTCGTGTCCGGAGAGAAGACTTGGATGATGTCGGCGTACGCGCGGGGTTCGACATGGAAGCGAGGGGACCCGTCCGCGTGCTTGCCTTTCTCCCTCAACGACGCGTATTCGCCGTGCGGATCGAGAATCACGCAGGTCACGTGGTGCTTCATCAGTTCCTCGATCAAGACGCCAGCGACGTACGACTTGCCGCCCCCGGTCTTCGCGAGGATCGACACGTGCTTCTGGACCATCGCGTTGATGTCCAGGTAAACAGGCACATTATGTCCAGCGAGGAGGCCGACGTACGCACCGTGCTTCTTGTCCTCCTCGAGGCCGATCACCTCCTGAATCGTGGCTGTCTCGGCCTTGTACACGGGCTCACCCGCACGAAACGGGGTGCGTGGGACTTGCAGGAGACCGCGATCGTCACGATAACCAATCACGCTGACCTGGGCCGAGACCCGCTCCTCGACGTCGACCGGATCACCGTCCCCGAGCAATTGGGCGCGGTCGAGCGACAGATCGGTCTTCCGCTCGATTTCGTCGACGCGGCCGAGGACCTGGCCGCACGTCTCGTGGGCCACTTGGACGAACTCGTGGCGTTCGACAGCATCGACGACGGAGCAGCGGAAAGACGTCGTGCCTACATCGCCGTAGATCACGCCTACAAATCCGTCGCTATGATGTGAAGAGGACTTAGAATGAGCGGCGGAATCCATCCGTGCATCCCATGCGTTGCGCGATAATCCGGCGTGCGGTTAAATATCTTTGTCCACGGACCATAGACCTGCGATATGTGAAGATGAAAATCGCCGATGATATTCTTGAGCGGGGTGTTCAAGCCGCTCTCGGTCCAATCCGTTTCGACGATGCTTGGCTCTGTCGGTGAACCTTCGCTTCAGGTCGTCTTTGGGAGAGCGTTTCTCTTGCAACTTCAACGTGGAGATCTTGAAACCGCCAAGGTTTTCGCCCGCGCGTTCCTGCTCAGGAGCCAATTGGACTCAAGACATACGGTCAGCGCTTCCGCGGCGGCTTGAGCCGTCTCTCGATCGCTGAGATCGCGTCGAGGGTGACCGCCTCTGCGCTTCGGGCGCCATCGAGGACGACGAACCGACGCGAGCGAGCGAGTCGATCATAATTCGCGGCGACCTTCTTGAGGAATGCATGGTCCTCGAACCGGATGAGCCTGGGCCGACCTTCGATGCGCTTCCGGGCCAACTCGGCTGGGATCCGGAGGAGAATCGTCACGTCCGGGCGGAGCGCCCACGGTTCGCTCGCCCGCTGCAGGAAGTGGATCGGATCCTTCACGAGACCTTCGAGCCGTGCTCCCTGGTATGCGTACGTCGAATCCGCGTATCGATCGCACAGGACGAGTTCTCGGTTCTGCAGGTGGGCCCGAATGTCGGTCAGGTGCGCCGCTCGATCGGCGAGGAACAGAAAGGACTCCGCGATGGCACCGACATCATCGTCGTACGCGCGCCGCACCGCGTCGCCGAGCCAGCTCTTCGTGGGTTCGCTGGTAAGGTGTACGCGGTGACCTTTCGCCCGGAGAGATTCGGCCACGAGGCGACTCACCGTCGTCTTCCCAGAGCCATCGATACCTTCGAACGTCACGAAACCGGTGAGCACGTGTGACGACAAAGAACGGACGACACATTAAACCGCCGTTGTCCGGTCCTCATTGCGCCACCGCACAACGTTTTTATAGAGTCCGGCGGCTCCGTGGCCCGGCGGCCATCGCCTCGGGGGGCGGGTACGATTTCATCGAAGATTCATCCGGATCTGCGTAGACTTTCCGAAGGCGGGGACCGCGAGGCGCGGTGTCGGAAGTGTCACATCCGGATCGTGCTTCTCCCAGATGACCGCCGCCAAGGATATTGCTTCGACTGCTACGATTCCCTCGAGATTCATTCGAAGATCCCGGTCTAGTCGGTCGCCTGTCCCATCAGCTCGCGACGGCGCTCCTGGCGCTGCCGCTTCCACCGCTTCACGTCCGCTTCGATCCATGTGTTCGGTCGGCCTTGTGCTCGGAGCAAGTCCACGTTCGGCTTCCACACGATGTCCCAGTACCGGAGGGCTTGTTCGACCTCGTCCGTCACTTCCTCCGCAGAAGGAGATCGATCTTCCACGGTCTTCGCACCGACCTCCCACGCCCACGCTTTGAGGTCCTCCAGGAGGGTCGATTTCTTCGCGCTCTCCCAGATGAGGGTCGCGTTGCGAAGGAGATCTTTCTCCTGGTCCCGATCGAAGAGGGCCGTCACCCGTTCGCTCCCACTCGCCCAGAATGGGTGATCGAGACTGCCCCGCCAACGGAGGCCATGCTTTGCGAGGATCCGCTTGAAAGACTCCTTGTTCTTCGAGTAGGTTTCCCCAGGCATCTCGAAGCGAAAACGCATGTGCCGTGGTGCACGCGGTCCCGCGTAAATAAAATTTCGCGCGCGGAGAATCCCGTCTTACCGCGAGGCGGACGACCGACGCGTGACGAGTTTCAGCCGCACGACCGAGATTGCGATAATCGCGAGGCTTACGGCGGCGAGAAAGGCGACCGCAGCGCCGGCCGTATTGTTCTGCTGGGCCGCGCCGTCGGCCAGGGTCGAGAAGAGGTTGAACGTCGCATGCATCGCCACGGCGACGATGTAGAATGGGAAGACGGCCCACGGACGACCCGACAGCCAGGATTTAGCGAGGCCGTATCCCATGACCGCGGTCGAGCTCGCATGGAGGAAAGTGGACGAGAAGGATCGGACCGCGACCACGACGAGCGAACCGGAGGGCCCCACGCCGGGCACGAGGAGCGCCGCGAGCGCGTAGACCAAGTTCTCCGTGGCGGAGAAGCCAAGGCCCGCTGCGGCCCCGTAGACGAGGCCATCCGTCTTCGACTGCGTCTGCGGACGGCCCGCGGTCGCTCCGACTCCTTTCGCGGCTTCCTCCACAATCGGCGCCACGACGAGCGCCCCAAGTGCGGTGGTCGGATCCTGGAACCGTCGCGCAAAGAAATCGTTCAGGGATTGGATCTGGCCCAGGAGCAGGATGAACACGACGCTCAGGATGATCGCAATGATCACGCTGAACACGGCGCCCCATGCAAAGGTCTTCAAGACCGTCGGCCAGGGCTCCCGGCCGTACCGGGGAGAGTTGCGGATCCAGACGAGGTAGACGAGCGGCAATGCGAAGGCCGCGATGAATAGAATCAGGAGAAAATACGGAGAACTCGCGAGGTCCGCCATGCGGGTCCTCGGTTAGCGGTCGGTGGCCCGAGAGGCTTCCTGATGCAGCTTCGCGTGGGCAGCCGCGAGCCGGGCGACCGGGACCCGGAACGGCGAGCAGGACACGTAGTTCAGTCCGATCTCGTGACAGAACGCGATGCTGGCGGGATCGCCGCCATGTTCGCCGCAAATCCCGATCTCGAGGTCCCGCCGGACTTTGCGGCCCTTCTGGACGCACATCCGCATGAGTTGGCCGACCCCGTCGCGGTCGATCGTCTGGAACGGGTTGTGCGGGAGGATGCCCTGCTCGACGTAGTCCAGGAGGAACTTTGGCTCCGCGTCGTCGCGGCTGTACCCCATCGTCGTTTGGGTCAGGTCGTTCGTCCCGAACGAGAAGAATTCGGCGTGGTGGGCGATCTCGTCGGCGACGAGAGCGGCCCGCGGGATTTCGATCATCGTGCCGAACTTGTAGGCCACCGAGATCCCCTCCCGCTCCATGACGTTCTTCGCCTCGTCCTCGAGGGCGTGTCGTTCGATCCGCAACTCCTCGGGCAGACCCACCAGCGGGATCATGATCTCGGGCCGCACATCGACGCCTTCTTTCTTGAGCCGACACGCCGCCTCGAAGATCGCCCGGACCTGCATCTCCGTGATCTCCGGGAACATGATTCCGAGGCGACAGCCGCGGAGACCGAGCATCGGGTTCGTCTCGCGGGAACCTCTGACCGCTTCCAGGAGGCGTTCCTTCCGCGGCAGGAGCGATTCGATTCCCTTGGCGAGATCGGAGCCGGCCTTGCGGACTTCCGCGATCAGCATCCGATCCTCTTCCGACGTGGCGGCTCGGACGAAGGCCTCGGGATCCTCCCGCGCGATCCTCAGCTTGGTCACCTGGACGAGCAGCGTCTCGTACCGCGGCAGGAATTCGTGAAGCGGGGGGTCGATGAGGCGGATGATGACCGGGAGCCCGGCCATCTCTCTTAGGATCCCGACGAAATCCTCGCGCTGCATCCGACCGAGGTGGTCCAGGGATCCCACATATCGCCGCGAGAGATCTTCCAGACGGGAATCGACCTCGGCGAGACGAGCCTCCAAGTCTCGACGCCGGTCGTTCATTGCCGTCTCGAGCTGTTTGGCCAGGGCCTCACGCTGCCGCTTGACCTTTCGGTACTCCGGCGCGGCGAGGATCATCTCGTGAACGATCGGGAGCCGGTCCGTCTCCATGAACATGTGTTCCGTCCGATCCAGCCCGATCCCCTGAGCCCCGAACTTGCGTGCGCGGGCCGCGTCTCTCGGATAGTCGGCGTTTGCCCAGACCTGGAGACTCCTGACCTCGTCCGCCCACGCCAAGAGATTCTGAAGCTCGACCTCGCGGTCGAAATCCGGCTCGATCGTCCGGATCGCGCCCGCGAAGACCTCTCCCGTACTCCCATCGATCGAGACGCTCTCGCCCCGTCGGACCACTTTGCCGCCGACCCGGAACTCAGCCGCGTCGTAGTCGACCTGGATCTCCTCGCAGCCCGCGACGCACGGGATCCCGAGACCTCGGGTGACGACCGCCGCATGGCTCGTCGCCCCTCCGCGGGCCGTGAGAACGCCTTTTGAATGCAGGACGCCGTGCACGTCGTCCGGCGAGGTCTCGACCCGAACCAAGATCACGGGCTTCCGTTCGTCCCGACCCAACTTCTCCGCCTCGTCGGGATCGAAGGCGACGATTCCCATCGCGGCGCCGGGGGATGCGTTGAGGCCTTTCGCGAGGAAGCGGCCGGTTTTCTTCGCCTCTGACTTCGCCTTGTCGTCGAACTGAGGCAGGAGCAGGTGGATCACGTGGTCCGGTTCGACCCGCAGGAGGGCTTCCTCCTTCGAGATGAGCCCCTCGCGGACCATGTCGAGCGCGATCCGCACCGTCGCCCGAGCCGGAGGCTTGGCGGCCCGCGTCTGGAGCATCCACAGCTTCCCCCGCTCGACCGTGAACTCGATGTCCTGAGCCTCCCGAAAGTGATTCTCGAGGAGCTCTGCGACCCGCAACAGGTTCGCGTACAGCTCGGGCTGGTCGGCGCGAAGCTCCGCGATTTTCAACGGGGTGCGGATGCCGGCCACGACGTCTTCGCCCTGGGCGTTCGGGAGATATTCCCCGTACAACTCTTTCGCTCCCGTCACCTGGTTCCTCGTGAACGCAACGCCGGTGCCGGAGTCGGGTCCCATGTTCCCGAACACCATCATCTGCACGTTCGCCGCTGTGCCCAGGTGGTGTGGAATCTTGTGGAACGTCCGGTAATCGACGGCCCGCTTCCCGTTCCACGATCGGAAGACCGCCGCGACCGATTCGCGCAGCTGATGCATTGGATCCTGAGGAAAGTCTTCGCCGACCTCTTGTCGATACAGCTCTTTGAATTCCGCAACGATGGCTTTCAGCTCGGGGCTGCCGAGGTCCGTGTCTCTTTTCGCAGCCGCCTTTCCCTTCTGGCGGTCCAAGACCGTTTCGAAACGGTGGCCGTCGACATCCTTGACGATCCGCCCGAACAGCGCGATGAGTCGTCGGTAGGCGTCCCAAGCGAACCGCTCGTTCGCCGTGCGCGCGAGGGCCTCGACCGTCGTGTCATTGAGACCTAGGTTCAGGACGGTGTCCATCATCCCAGGCATCGAGAGCTTCGCGCCTGAACGGACCGAGACCACCAAAGGGTTCGCGGGATCCCCGAACTTGCGGCCGCCCTTCGCCTCGACGACGGACAGTCCCTCCTCGACCTGTTTCCACATACCGGGAGGGAAACGGCCCGTTCGGGTGTACGTGTTGCAGGCTTTCGTCGTAATCGTGAAGCCGGGCGGGACGGGGAGGCCGAGGCGCGTCATTTCCGCGAGGCCGGCGCCCTTGCCGCCGAGGAGGTCCCTCATGGAGGCGTTCCCCTCCTCGAACGCGTAGACATGCTTCGCCAGGACGGATCCCCATCGTGGTAGTCCGGAGCTCATATAACAATCTTCGGAGCCACCTCCATTGCGAACGATGAATCGAGTCGAAGGACGCCTCAGAATCCCATCTGGTACACCTTGAGGTCCGCCCGCTTTCGCTCGAGAAACCGATAGACGGTCTTGTGTTCGCTCCCGCGGAGCAGCATGAACACTGCCTCGCGGGCGATGGCCATCTCGAACGTCCCGCCGATCAGGGCCACCGTGTGGCCCCACACGCTGACCTCGACGCCTGTGAGTTCCTCGATCAGCCGGCGGGTCTTCCCTCGGGTGCCGATGAGCCGCCCGCGGATTTGTGCAACTCGGTTCTTCGAGTGAGCAAAATCCTTGATGTCGAAGACCTCGAAGTACGCGTCCTCGTCCAGGAGACGGAAAGCCCGATCCTCCGAGAAGCCGCGGGCCATCGCTTGCACGATGTCCCTCGCTTTGAGGGCCAAGACGGGATCCTGAGCTTCCGCGTGGTCGATGGTCACTTCGCCCGAGGCCGAGTCCACCGAAATCCGCGTCCCCGTCGCTTTCTGCAAGCGGTCTTTCGTGGCCCCCTCCGGCCCGATCAGGACGCCAATTCGCTCCGCGGAAATCCGAGCGTAGAGCATCTCATCCTCCCAAGATCGCTCGCTCCAATCCGGCCGGGGTGACATCGACCCGGAGGCGCCGGAAAAACCGCGCAATGTTTCCGACATCGCGCTTGAACCACTCCGCGGCCCGCGGATGGTCCAGAGGGACGGCCTGCCCGACATCGATCACGACCACGCGCCCGCCCCACCAGAGCAGGTTGTACTCGCTCATGTCCGCGTGGACGAGCTTAGCTTTCCGAATCGCCCGGAGGTTCGCCAAGACATCGGCGTACACGGCGGCGGGATCTTCTAATGCGACCTCTCGGAGTGCGGGCGCGGGCTGGGTCTCGTCGCCGATATACTCCATCACGAGAACATTGTTGTGGACCCGCTCCGGCGCGGGCACGCGAACGCCGGCGTCTTCCATGCGGACGAGGTTCTTGTACTCCTTCTGCGCCCACGCCCACAGGGTGGGACGAATCGCCCGCTTCACCTTCTTGAAACGCGGGTCCCCGTCGATGTACACGGCGATGTTCCGGAACGTCGCGTTCGCGATGCGGTAGATTTTCACCGCCTTCGCGCGGCCGTCGGGACCCGTCGCGTGGAATACGTTCGCTTCTTTCCCCGTGCTCACGGGATAGTCCAGCGTCGAGATGACCCCGTCCGTGATCAGGTCGGCAATCGTCAGGAGGGCCGCGTGGTCGAAGACCTCGTCGTACGTCTTGCGCGTCTCCGAATCCTTCTCTCTCGTCCGGAGCGCGTCGACCTGGGTCTCCAAAATGCGGAGGCGGCGCTCATCGATCATTGCGGAGAAACGAACATTCCGCTCAACTAAGAGCTTTGCGGGTCGTCAGAAGATGTTGATCGATTTCGGGATCAAGCCGCGGCGGCTCATGTAGGTCGACTCGGTCTTCGTGTACCGGTGTTTGATGTCGCACTTGTCGTCTTGGAACTGCCAGACCTTCACGACGAGGAGGTCGCCTTCGCGAATCCACATGCGCTTCTTCAGCTTCCCCGGGATGCGGCCGAGGCGGCTCTTCCCGTCCTGGCACATCACGCGAATCCGCGAGGCCCCCAGAAGTTGGTCCGCGATCCCGAGGATCTCCCCGTCCTTCGCCCGCGGCATACGGACGCGGACAACTTCCTCTTGTTCAGCCACTCTCGTGACCAAGGGGACGGAGGACTTAAACGTTTCCGGCTCCGTCATTCTCGACGAGTGAAGACCTTGGATTCCATCGTTGGATTCTCGACTCGTCTCTCCCCGACGGGCTCGTACGGGAACGGCAGAGGTGGCGACTCGAAGAACGTCGGGCTGACGATGTCGACGCCCTCCGGCAGCTCGTATTTCTGGTCATCGACGTGGCCGAACCAGTATACGACGGCGCCATCGCCGAACATATCGCTGTACGGCTGAAGCTGCTTGCGCAGGTGGCGTCGGATCTCGTACGGGTCGCCGAACGTCGCCTTGGACTCGATCCAGTACTTCCGCGAGCCGTTCATTTCGATCGGCTTGTGGAGCAGGATGTCGGGCGTCTTGTCGTATTTCGCCCGAAGGTCCTTCTCCGTCTCGTACTGGAGGGTGCGGGCGTCGAGCCACGTGTGGAGCTTTGCTTCGCCCCACCGACCGCGGGCATACTGGCGGGCGCTGCCCTCCGGGGAGTACACGATGTCCGCGCGGTTCACCTCGTCGAGTTCTCGGCGCAAGCGACGGTCTTTCACGCTGTCCAGCTCGTTGATCATCTTCCAGAACTGCTTCCGCGAGATCTTCCGTTGCTCGAGGACCATCAAGGCCGTCAAGATCGGCGGGAACTCGAACTTGCGAGCGATTTCCAGGAGGCTCGACCCGTTCTGCCACATGAAGGCGAGTCGGCGAGCCTGGGCCTTCACGCGATAGAACTTCTTCGTCGTCTCGCGGACGATTCGTTGCGTATAGATGACCAGGAGGAGTTCCTTGTCGTGACCAAAATTCTCCGCCAGAAAATCGATGTCTTCCGCCGTCGAGAGCCTTCCGTAAAGGTCCTGATACTCACTCAATTTCATCGATAAGGCCACTAAACCACGCTGTCGGATGAAAGGAACTGGGTGGACCAATTGAGGACGATACTTAAAGGTTTGCGGGTGAGTCCGCCGGACCGATTGCTCGGCGGCCCGGAACGCGGGACCGGAACCGCGGCGTCCCTCCCGGTGTTCGAGCCGCGAATGGATAAATAGGTCGGTCCCACTCGTGAGCATCCGTCGATGCCGACGGACATTTCGAAAATCATCAGCGACGCCGCGTACCAGGCGTACGAACGTCGGCTCCTCCACCAAGTCCGACAGGCCGCGATCCCGCATCACGTCGCCATCATCATGGATGGGAACCGCCGCTTCGCCCGGGAAATCGGCCTCGGCAACGTCCTCGACGGCCACGTCAAAGGCCGGGACAAACTCGAGGAGGTCCTCGAGTGGTGCCTGGAAGTCGGCGTCCGCATCCTGACGGTGTATGCGTTCTCCACCGAGAACCTTCGGCGACCGAGTGAGGAAATCCAACACCTCATGCACCTCTTCGCGGAGAACTTCCGAAAGGTCGGAGACGACGACCGCGTGCACCGACACAAGATCCGCATCAACGTGTTCGGGGACCGCGAGCTGCTGCCCGCGGAGGTCATGGAAGCCATCCAGTACGCGGAGGCGCGGACGAAAGACTATGACAGCTACCGCTTCAACCTCGCCGTCGCGTACGGAGGACGAGAGGAAATCCTCCAAGCGATTCGGGATGTGGTCCGCGACGCCCAGGCGGGGAAAGTGGACGCACACGACATCGACGAGAAGTTCTTCTCGAAGCGACTGTACACCGCGGACCTGCCGGATCCAGACTTGGTCTTGCGTACGAGCGGCGAGGAGCGGATCTCGAACTTCCTGCTCTGGCAGCTCGCCTATTCCGAACTGTATTTCGTGGACGTCTACTGGCCCGGTTTCCGGAAGATCGATTTCCTCCGTGCCTTGCGGTCGTACCAGATGCGACAGCGACGGTACGGGGAATAGGCATACCGGAGCCCTTAAGCCCCCTTGCCAACTTGCGCGGGCCCGATGAAGGGGGAGGTCGTTTTCTATCGGCTCTTTGATCTGGGAGCCTCGGTCGACCTCGACGAAATCCAGGGGACGGTGGACATGCCGTTCCTGGCCGGCCGGATGCTTTCCGAGCGGGCGACACCGAAGTACGCCCGTTTCGCCGCGCCCCTCCTCGTCTATGTGGACCAGCGGACTCTCGAAACGAATCTCGGACCGTTGGTCGCCTCCATTGCGGTGAAGCTGTACGGCGTCGGCGCCCTCGCCGTCGTCGTCCGCACCCCTTTCGAAACGAGCGTCCTCCGGGACCTCCGACCGTTCGCGGGCATCCGAATCCGGGCTGCCGAGAGGGAGGAGACTTTGGACGTGTATTGCGGACGCCTCGTCGCTCGAATTATCGAAGACCTCGTGCCGTTCCTCCATGACTCCTACGAAGTCGACGTGGATCCCGAGCCGTACACCGTGTACTGCGTGTCCGTCACCGAGACGCCGGTCCGGGTCTTCACCACGGCGTTACGACGCGAGGTTACGGCCCTGCTAGCGAACGACCCACGGCCGGACGCGATCAGCGACGAGGAGGTCGACGACACTTGGCGCAACTGGTTCTCGTATTACCAGGACGACCTGGTGGTCCTCGACTGGGATGCGGCCCTCGTCATCGAGCCCAGCGCGTCGTACGAAGATACGCTCACCGTCTTCGAACTCGCGAACCTTCAGCTCCTCGAGTTGCGGACCTACGATGCGTTCCTGGACAAGGTCGTCGACAAAGCGTACGACGATCTCGAGGACCTCTTCGCGCGCAGCTCGTTGCTGCGGAGCGGACACGACACCGTGAAGGAATTGGCGGAGGTGCGCATGGACCTCGCCGAGGCGTCGTTCCAGGTCGACAACATCTCGAAGCTCTGGGGGGATTGGTTCCTCGGCAAAGTCTACCGGGCGTGCGCGAAGAAATTCGAGCTCGACTCATGGCGGAGGAACGTGGAGGAGAAGATGAAAGACCTCAGCGAGATCTACGAAGTCGCGGAGGCCGAACTCGAGGCCCGGCGACTCCTCATCCTCGAGTTCCTTGTCGTCCTGTTGTTCATCGTGGATCTCGTCCTCATCGCGTACCGCGGATGACCGAGGAACCCTCGCGTCGTCCGGTCGCCTCAGCTGATCTGAATCGAGCCGAGGACCGGGCGGAAGATCCACTTTCCACCGACCGAATAGATCGAACTGGCGAGGTCGAAGTCCAGGGTGACGCGCACGGCCCCGCTCCCCGGTAGGTCGAACGGCGTGGTGGTCTTGAGCTCGCCGCTCGGGACGAGGAGCGTGACGGGGGTGCCGTCGCTCAGAATCCCGTCCACCGAATTCACGACGAGCCGGAGCTGGGTGTACGTCCCCGCGGGAGCGCGGTCCAACGCGAGGAGCCTCGTGAGATTCGCGAGGGCGACGAAATCGATGGTCGGGGAGGACAGTGGGAGGTGGATCCAACCGCTCTCGTTCCCCGCATTCGCGCGATGGACTTGGATGTCCGAGAACACGACGTTCAACTGCTTCCACTCGGCCGGCGCATCGCGGACGTACACGTAGAGCGTCCCCGACGTGACGGAACCCAAGAACGCAATCCCGCCGATGAGAAGCAGGCCGGCGACCGCCATGGCAAACACGGTGCGCGGCCTCATCGTCCTCCTCCTCGACTATCATTCGCGGGGAGGGGTATATAGATTCTCGGAACTTCCCGCGTTCAATAACGAGAGCGTCATGCGGCGGCAATTGGCGCGACGAGGCCGACCGCTCCGTACACGCGGTCGATCGCTTCTCGCGCCAGCTTCTCATCATCCGTCTTCGCTAGGATCTTGCCGCTCTCGTATAGGGTGAGTTCCGGCTCTCCTTCGAGGATGAGCATGACTTTCACGTCGCTGACCCGCCAGCCGCGGCTTCGCAGGCGCTCGGCGGCCTCGGTCAGGTCGACCCGCCACGGCTTCTTCAACGTGGAGATGAACGCGGTGGCCGTGCGACACGGCTTCAACAGGTAGTAGCTCATCTGGCCGTCCTCGGAGGGAGCGGTGCAGGAGGACCGTTGGCCTTGAACTTTTCCGACGCTAGCTTCGAGAGACAGGACGACACGAGCTGAGGCAGGTCCAGCTTCGTCTCCTCGACGAGGATCTGGTCCAAGCGCGCATGGGTCGAGGGATGCGGAGGTCCGAGAAGATCGCAGATCTCAGGCCCCTTCGACACCTCGTACGTGCCGATCAACTTGGCCCGGTCCACGATTTCCTGCTTGTCAAACCCGATCAGCGGCCGGAGAATCGGGTGGTGGGCCACGGCGTCGATCGCTCGCAGGCTCGCGACGGTCTGGCTCGAGACCTGACCCAAGTTCTCCCCGGTCACGAGGACCTCGGCGCCTTCTAGGTCCGCAATGGCGTCGGCCAGTCGGACCATCAGACGCTTGGTCAGAATGAAGTAGAAGCGGCGGTTCGCTTTCTGGGCGACCTCGGCGAACGCCTCTCCCACCCGAACGACGTACAACGAAGGGATCCGCAGGATCCCACACAAGGTTCGCGCCTTCATCGCGCCGGCGTCGTCGGTGATCGGTTCCAGAGAGAAATGGGCCGCGATGAGGTCGAGGCCCTGACGGGCCATGAGGTGGCCGGCGACGGGACTGTCGAATCCGCCGCTGAGCAAGAGCACGCCCCGGCGTGCCACGTCAAATCCCCACGTACTTTGCGTAGACCCCGCGGGCCTCCGCCTCGTCCTTCACGCCGCGGATCAACGCGCGGCCATCGGGGAAGATCGTGAGGCGGCGGCCCTCCACGTCCGCGACGAGCACGCCGCCCGCTCGACGCGTCGACCCGAGCGCCGCCAGGCGATCCGCGACGGCCTCCATGTCGATCGAGCCGTGATGAACCGGATCGAGGGAAATCGTATCGCTCCCGCAGAGCGAGGCCAGGACCTGCGTCCGCCTCGCGCCCAGGTACTCACGTTCCCCTTCGACGCAAGTCGGACAATCGGTGAGGCGCCCGATGTGAATCCTCTGGATGTCCGGATGCCATCCGTCGACCACAAAGAGGACCCCGGATGGGGTCTCTCCAAGGAGCAGCCGAAGCGCCTCGCCCGCCTGGATCGCCCCCACCATGGCGGAGGCCGCGTTGAAGATCCCCGCGGTCTCGCACGTCGGGAGACTTCCCGGTGGAGGCGCTTTCGGGTTGAAACAACGGAAACACGCGGTGGCCGGAGTGCGAATCGCGAACGCCATCCCGTACGTCGCGATGGCCCCGCCGTACACGAACGGGACGTTCGCCTCGATCGCCGCCTCGTTGAGCAAGAACCGAGTCTCGAGATTGTCCGTTCCGTCGACGACGATGTCGGCGTCGCGCAGGAGGTCCCGGACCGTCGCCGAGTGGACATCCTTCGAGAGCGGCTCGATCTCGATTTGCGAGTTCACGGAACGGAGCCGCTCCGCGGCGGCGTCCGCCTTCGGCCGGTCCACGTCCGATTCGGAGTACAGCGACTGCCGCTGGAGATTCGTGAGCTCGACGACGTCTCGATCGACCAGCCGAAGATGCCCGACGCCCGCCCGGGCCAGAAGGTCGGAGGAGATGCTTCCCA
>DASWGO010000340.1:0-2734 GCA_036393695.1 Thermoplasmata archaeon | reverse complement strand
CGCCACACAGGAGCTCGGTAGGGAGATGGTCTGTTCGATCCCCGCGTTCCCCTCCGAACTCAGCGAGACGACGCCCGTCGTGGCCGTGACGTTCGTCGCGTGACAGGTCAGGCTCGCGCGGACGCCCGTCACGGGCCCCGTGGTCCCATCGAGGTTCGTCCCAGTGCCCACAATCAGCAGCCCTTCAACCTCCGCCCTCATCCGCCCGTCCGACTCAATCTTGATTTCTCCCTTTTCGACGACCCAGGGGACGGCTCCCGCCGGCACCCCCCGAATCGCTCCCGCCGCACCGGTCATCCCGGCGGGCACTCCGACGAGCGTGCCCTCAAAGAGCGTATCTCCGGAGGTATTGTCGAATCCGCCGCCATCGTGCGTCGGCGTCTCCGGGGGCTTCACTCCACCCGAGTCGGGGGAAGGAGCACCGGACCCGCTAGGACGCCCGAGAAGTCCGCCCGCAAGCGAGGCGGCGACAACGACTAGACCGATACAAACCGAGATCACACCAACGTTCGAAATGAGCCCTCGTGATGCCATCCGTTTTCCTCCTCCGAACGGACCCGGTCACCGCTCGGCAACCGCGCCGCTACATTACTATCAGGGTAGTAACAGATAATAATTCTTTTCCCGAAACTAGCTCCAAGGAGCGCCCCGGCCCCTCGGCCGCACGCTCCAGAGGATCTCATTGAGTCCGAGCGCCGTCCCACGATTCCCAGGGAGAACGGAGCGCCGCTCCGCCAACTGTGCCGATCGAATCCAAAAAGGGAGATGGAATGGGGTGACCCATTCCTACATCGCGTGAGGTCCCGTGAACATGCCCGGGAACTGGGCGATGATCCCGGCGCTCAACATGTCCGCCATCTGCAAGATCTCGAGGTGGACCTGCTCGTAGGTCGAGATGCTCGTCGCGTAGTCTCCGGTCAACTGGGCCACGGCCTCTTGCAGGGTGAGGTCGAGGTGGGTCTTCATCATGCCCTGCATGTCGGCCAACGGCCAATTCTTCGGGTTGGCGCCATTGAGTAACGCAGCGATGTCGTCCGCGTTCTGGTACCAGAGCGTCACGTTCGCATTGACGCCGTCCGTGTTCCCCGCCTTGGCATTCACGAGGATGTTGCCCGCGAGGACGATGTGCGTCGTCAACAGCGCGGTCAACTGGCTGCCCGCCGCGTCACCGTAGAACGGCTTGATTGCATTCCCGATGTCGACCTGGTTCTGCAGCAGTCGCTCGAGAGTGGCCTGCGTGTCCGCCGTCCCGAACGCGACATCCACGATCACGAGCCGCGTCCAGGTCACATGGTCCTCCCAGAGCTTTCGCATCCCGTCGTGGAAGGAGCTCGCCGATATCTTTGGGCCGGCGGCGAACCCGACGGCCGCAAACGCCAAGGCTCCCACCAGGACAATGGTTGCCAAGGCCGCCGCGATCCCCAGGCGTTTTGCTCCTCTCCGTTTTTCTTGTCCGAACATATAGACACCTCTTGGTGTCCAAACATACCGCGCGAGATTTAAATACCTTCGTGTATCTAAACTACCGAATGGCGTTGCGTGATTCCTTGCCGAAAGTCTCTCTGCTAGGCGGGCCGAAGGCGAAGATCCTCCACGAGTTGCGCGCGGGGGACCAGACCGCTCGGGACGTCGCCGCACATCTCCGCGTCCAAGTCAGCGCCGCGAGGAAGCACCTCGAACGTCTCAAGGAGCTCGGCCTCGTCGAGGATCGATTCGTCCGCCGGGGTCCCGGACGACCGAGGAAGCTCTACGTCTTGACCGAGGCGGGCAAAGAACTGTTCCCTCGACGGTACGATGCGATTCTCAGTGCGGTCCTCGGACGGATCGCTCGGGACCGCGGTGAGGAGTACGCGGAGCACGTCCTCCTCAACGTCGCGGACGACATTGGTAAGGACATGAAGCTCGACGGGATGACGGGACGAGCCCGGCTCAATCGCCTGATGGCCGCGCTGAACAACCTCGGCTTTGAGGCAACCGTTCAGCGGAGAGATTCAACCCCGACCATTACGAGCCGAAACTGCCCCGTCCTGCGCGTGGCTCGGGCGCATCGGGAAGTCGTCTGTCGCGGACTACATGCCCAAGTCATTCGGGCGGCCATGGGAGCCACCACCGTAGACCGAGGGAAATGGATTTTGGACGGAGACCCCGTTTGTACTCACGTCGTTGAGCTTGGTCGGTCGGGTCTGAAGCGAGCCAAGAAGGCACGGACGACTCGTACCTAACGGGGCGGGTCACGCCTTTGGAGCCGGCCGCGCCGCCAGAAGAACACCCCGATCGCGAGGGCCGCGGCCAAGACGGGAACGCCGACGAGGACCCAGAAAACCGAATCCACTGGAGGAGGTGGCGGAACCGCGATTTCGAACGAGCCTTGGCGCGATTGGACGTTGCCTGCCCCGTCCCGCGCCCATACGGTGAACGCGTACATTCCGGCGCTCATGAAGGAGCGGCTCAGGTAGAAGGAGGAAGGGCCCAGTCGTGTCATCGTCAGGTTCGCGGCGAAGGATGGACCCACGATGTGAACGGAGACGTTCGTCACGGCCACGTTGTCCGTCGCTTGCGCGCTGATGTTCACCGTCCCGCCAGGAACCTGCGGATCCGGATTCACCGCGACGGCCGAAATGGTTGGCGGGGTGGAGTCGGTGGAGGCGTTCGTGACCCATGTGCCCCGCATGGAAGGCGTGTGGATCGCGCACCAATATGTGAAAGTGCCCGCTCGCAAGGCGTCGAAGGTGTA
>DASWGO010000339.1:0-3797 GCA_036393695.1 Thermoplasmata archaeon | reverse complement strand
CGCCACACAGGAGCTCGGTAGGGAGATGGTCTGTTCGATCCCCGCGTTCCCCTCCGAACTCAGCGAGACGACGCCCGTCGTGGCCGTGACGTTCGTCGCGTGACAGGTCAGGCTCGCGCGGACGCCCGTCACGGGCCCCGTTGTCCCATCGAGGTTCGTCCCGGTGCCCACGATGAGCAGCCCTTCGATGTCCGCCTTCAACTGCCCATCCGACTCGATCTCGACTTCTCCCTTTTCGATGGCCCAGGGGACGGCCCCCGCTGGCACCCCCCGAATCGCCCCCGCCGCACCTGTCATCCCGGCGGGCACTCCGACGACCGTGCTTTCAAAGAGTTTTTCTCCGGAGTCATTTTCACCGCCATCATGCGTCGGCGTCTCCGGTGGTTTCACTCCCCCCGAGTCGGGGGAAGGGGCACCGGACCCGCCGGTGCGCCCGAGAAGTCCGCCCGCGAGCGAGGCGGCGACAACAGCTAGACCGATACAAACCGAGATCACACCTACGATCGAAATCAGCCCTCGCGATTCCATCTGTCTTCCGCCTCCGACCCGACCCGGTCACCCGCTTGGCAACCGCGTCGCTATATTACTATCATGGTAGTAAGAGATAATAGTCTTTTTCCCAAAACCGGTTCCAAGGTGTCCTGGATCCCTCGGAGACCAGCTCCGACTCAACCTTCCAGCCGATTATCCTCGACCTCTGACGGAAACTCGCTCTGTGAAGTCGCCCCAGCCCCTCAGCCGCACGCCCCACGCCCCAGAGGACCTCCTTAAGTCCGAGAGCCGTCCCACGACTTCCACTGCGAACGGAGAGCCGCTCCGCCAACGATGTGGAACGAATCCCAAAAAGAGATGGAATGGGGGTGACCCATTCCTACATCGCGTGCGGGCCCGTGAACATGCTCGGGAACTGAGAGATGATCCCGGCGCTCAACATGTCCGCCATTTGCAAGATCTCGAGGTGGACTTGCTCGTAGCTCGAGATGCTCGTCGAGTAATCCCCGGTCAGTTGGGCGACCGCCTCTTGCAGGGTGAGGTCCAAGTGCGTCTTCATCATGCGCTGCATGTGGGTCAACGGCCAATTCTTCGAGTTGGCTCCGTTCAGAAACGCCGCGATGTCGTCCGCGTTCTGGTACCAGAGCGTCACGTTCGCATTGACGCCGTCCGTGTTGCCCGCCTTGGCATTCACAAGGATGTTTCCCGCGAGGACGATGTGCGTCGTCAATAGCGCGGTCAATTGGTTGCCCGCCGCGTCACCGTAGAACGGCTTAATCGCATTCCCGATGTCGACCTGATTCTGGAGAAGTCGCTCCAGGGTGGCCTGCGTATCCGGCGTCCCGAACGCGACATCCACGATCACGAGCCGCGTCCAGGTCACGTGGTCTTCCCAGAGCTTTCGCATCCCGTCGTGGAAGGAGCTCGCCGAAATCTTTGGGCCTTCCGCGAACCCGACGGCCGCCAGCGCCAATGCTCCCGCCAAGGCAATGGTTGCCAAGGCCACCGCGATCCCCAGTCGTTTCACGCCTTTCCTTTTCCCATGTCCGAACATATAGACACCTTTTGGTGACTAATCATACCGCGCCAGATTTAAATACCTTCGTGTATCTAAACTATCCAATCGGTTTGCGTGATTCCGTGCACGAAGTCTCTCTCCTAGGTGCGACGAAGGCGAAAATCCTCCACGAGCTGCGCGCGGGCGACCAAACCGCTCGGGACGTCGCCGCACGACTCCGCGTCCAGGTGAGCGCCGCGCGGAAGCATCTCGAACGCCTCAAGGAACTCGGCCTCGTCGAGGAGCGATTCGTCCGCCGTGGTCCCGGACGCCCTAGGAAGTTCTACGTCCTGACCGACGCGGGCAAAGAACTTTTCCCTCGCCGGTACGATGCGATACTCAATGCGGTCCTCGCGCGGATCACTCGGGATCGGGGCGGCGAGTATGCGGAGCACGTCCTCCGCAACGTCGCGGACGACATTGTCAAAGACATGGAGCTCGACGGGACGAGAGGACAAGCCCGGCTCAATCGCCTGATGGCCACGCTCAACAACCTCGGCTTTGAGGCAACCGTTCAGAGGAAAGACCCAACCCGGACCATTACGAGCCGAAACTGCCCCATCCTGCGCGTGGCTCGGGCCCATCGCGAACTTGTCTGTCGCGGACTTCATGCCGAAATCATTCGGGCCACCACCGGAGCCGCCGCCGTACGGCGAGGGAAATGGATTGTGGACGGGGACCCTGTTTGTACTCATGTCGTTGTAGAGGTTCGGTCGGGTCTGACGCGAACCAAGAAGTCCCCGACGACTCCCGCCTAACGCGGCGGGTCACCGCTTCGGAGCCGGCCGCGCCGCCAGAGGAACACCCCAATCGCGAGGGCCGCGGCCACGACGAGAGCGCCGAGTAGGATCACGAGAACCGGATCGACAATAGCTGGAGGCGGAACCGCGATTTCGAACGAACCTTGGCGTGATTGGACGTTGCCTGCCGCGTCCCGCGCCCACACGGTGAACGCGTACGTTCCGGGGTCAATGAAGGCGCGGCTCAGATAGAAAGAGGAGGGGCCCAGGCGCGTCATCGAGAGGTTGGCGTCGAAGGCAGGACCCAAGATGTGAACGGAGACGTTCGCCACGGCCACGTTGTCCGTCGCTTGCGCGCTGATGTTCACCGTCCCGCCAGGAACCTGCGGATCTGGATTCACCGCAACGGCCGAAATGGTTGGCGGGGTGGAGTCGGTGGACGCGTTCGTGACCCATGCGCCCCGCATGGAAGGCGCGTGGATCGCGCACCAATATGTGAAAGTGCCCGCTCGCAAGGCGTCGAAGGTGTACAGGATGGTCCCGGTGAACTGGGGAGACTCGGGCTCGCCCGCATCGATGACGCCGTTGCCGTTGTAATCAATCCAGAAGATGTGTGGCATCGCATCGTCGCTCGTCAGCTGGATGGTGACGCGATCGCCGAAATTCACGGAGAGCATCGGCCCAGGGTCGGTTTCGTTCCCCGGCGTGAGCGACCAGCCCGTGGGCGGCGTGAACCGCCCGTGAAGGACGAGGGTGACGTCCGCCGCCCGGACGAGAGGCCCGGATGCCGTGACAAATCCGAGGAGTCCGATCGACACAAGGCCGAACGCGAGCGCAACGGCTCGCCTCCGGGCCTCGGCTGCGCGTTTTCGGGACCACACTCGGATCGCGCCTTCACGGCTGCTTCGGCTCGGCGGGCATCCCCCCGCGGCCTTTCCGCACGAGCATCGCGGCTAGTGCGACGATGACGATGATGAGGACGATCAGGCTCCCGTAGAAGACCGTGGGATCAATCCCTCCCGCGACCGTGGGCGGCGCCGTCGACGCGGTCACCGAGACCGTCTTCGTCGAGGAGTATTCGGTGGGGAGCGCGGTGTGGTCGTTGTTGAACAGTTCAACCTTGAACGTGTGCGTTCCGACGCTCAGGCCAGAGAACGTCCAGCTCGATCCCGCCGTCGCCCCTTTGTAAACCGCCGCGCCATTCACGACCTCGAACACGTGGACGTGCCCGCGGCCCGCCTCCGGCGTGCCGCCGAACGCGCCCGCGTCCATGACGAAGCCCGCCACGGTCCACGTGAGCGTCAAGTCCTGTCCTTGCACGATGGACGTAGGCGCGGTGAGTGCGATGGACGGCGCTGCGACGGTGATGTTGACCGAGTCCGAGTAATCGGTCGGGAGTTCCGTGTGGTTGTTGTTGTACAGTTCCGCCTTCAGAGTGTGAGGCCCCACACTCCAGCCGGTGACGACGAACGTCGTGTCCGGGGTCGCGGCCTTGTAGATCTCGTTCG
>DASWGO010000338.1:0-3931 GCA_036393695.1 Thermoplasmata archaeon | reverse complement strand
CGCTCCAAGCCCGTGGTTCGATGGGCCCACTCGACGAAGTGGACCAAATCCTGCTTGCCCGAATTGATCCGGGCGTCCCCGATGACCCGCAAGAATCGGACGATTCGCCAGAGCGCCGCGAGGAACTCGTATTCTCGCGCGACCCGGCCGATGCCGCCCCAGCGCTCCAGGGACGTCGCAAAGGTATCCTCGTCCGTGCCCGAGAGCTTGCCCGCCGCGATCTCCTGCAGCACGGGCAGGAACTCGAGCTCCCGCTGGAAGGCGATTCCCTCCGAGACGCATACGAATGTCGAGCCGATGAGGCTCAAGATCTCCGGCGAAGCGGCGAAGTGATTCGCCGAATTGGAGCCGTGCACGCAGTGGCCGTACTCCTCGTGGACGAGGAGGTTGAGGAGTTCTCCTGGACACGGCCGGGCGGCGCTTCGCTCGTCCGTCGTCGCGAGGAAGATTTCCCGCGAATGGTCCGTCAGCGTGTCGAGGCCGTACGCCGCGCCCGAAGGCGTTGAGTTCGCCAAGTACGGCGGCGTCTCGATGATTTCCGTCGTGTAGCCCGGGTTGATGGCGACGACGTGTCGGTCGGCGACTCGCTGCGCGGGTTCGCGGACTTCGTGGAGGAAGGGAAGAATCTGGTTCGGGCGCAGGCCTCTTTTTTCCTTGAGCGCTTTGGTCGCCGCCTCTGCGGTCGGCTCGCAATGGAGTTCATTGGCGATTCGCTCGACCAAGGCCTTGAAGTGCGGCAGCTCTCGCCGCATCATCCGAAGTCCGGCGGCCTCGACTTGGCCCGGCGTCTGCGTGTAGTCCCAGAAATCTCGGAGGGCGCGTGCGTAGGACCGGGATCGACCGAGGCCGCATCCGACCCGCTTGAACAACGCGTACGTCTCGTCGAACGTTCCCTCCGGCGAGAAGCCCGGCAACTCGAACGCCTTCGCGTATCGTCGGTTCGCGGTGATGAGCGACTCGATGGCCGCCCGTGCGTCCCCGTCGCGGAGCTCGCTTTCCACGACCTTCAGGATTTCATTGAGGCCGTTGCATGCGAGCTGGACGAGCGCCCGCATCCCCGGGGCGGTCGGTCCACGCGCCCGCATCCGGCTCGCGTCGAGGGCCTTCCGGCCGTCCGTGGCCAGGGCGCGCATGTGATTCGCTTTCACGCCCTCTTTGATCATGTACCCGAAAAGCGATTCGAGCAATGTCTGCGGGAGACGGGCAGGCTCTCGGAGCTCGAGGCTCGCGCGGAACGAGGCGAGCAGCTTCCGTTCGATCGGGCTTGTCACCGCCTTCTGGATTCGAGAGATCTTGGCCCGGAGGCTATCGACCCGACGTTGGGTCGGGATGAACAGACGCCCCGCGCATTCGTCCAAGCCGAAGACGAACGCCTCGTCCGGCCGGAGTTCCTTCCAGACCTCGAACACCGCGCGCTCGGTCTCGGTCCGCGGCGTCACCATTCGGCGGCTGTGATTGCGGACGGGCAATTAAGGATGTGCCTGAAGCTGAAACGTCTCCCCGCCGACGGCATCCGGTCGCTCCCGTCAGTGCTCCTCGGCGCTCGTCAGCGGAGTTGCGGCCATGGCTTCGGCCGCATCTGCGGGAACGATCGGATCGCCCACTCGGATCTCCCCTCCAATGAGGATCTGGGCGCGAAGTCCGCCTCGGTGGATCAACCCGGCGAGCACACCCCGTCGCGTCAGGCCTTCCAGATGGGAGCACGGCTCGCACAGGCGGATGCCACGAAGCCGGACGCCGCCCAGGCGGAATTCCTGGCCGACGAGATGGTTCAGGGGCACTCCTCGCGTGACGACGTTCCGACGCGCGTCGCCCGCGGCGATCGCCAGGTCGTTATCGCGCGCCATCGCCGCGATCGCCTCGGATTCGATCAACGTGATTTCCCGGGCGGGTCCGGGCCGGTCCGAGTACGTGCCGGACGCTTTGAAGTAGCGGTCCCCTTCGAGGCCTCTGCCCGGAATCGCCCGCACGCTCTTGATGGACCGCATCGGGTCCTCCGCCTTCGGAGCGATGTGGATCGAGACGACTTCGCCGTGCCACGGGGCATCAGCGCGGGCCATGCCGCCGCCAAGGGCGTATGAGACTTAACGATTGCCCACCGGGGGACCGAGGACTGCGTCGGCCTCGATTTCGACGAGGGCCTCCGGATCGATGAGGCGGCTCACTTCGACCAAGGTAGCGGCGGGACGGATTTCGCGGAAGAACTCCGCGTGCGCCCGGCCCACCATCTCCCAGTCGTCGATGTTCGTCAAGAAAATGCGCGTCCGCACCACATCCTCGAGTCGCGCGCCCGCCTGAGGGAGCGCTGCCTCGATCCTGCGAAAGATGTGGACGGCCTGCCCGTACGCGTCTCCGGGGAAGACGACCTTCCCCGAGGAATCCGTTGCAGTGGTGCCGGCGACCGCCACGTACGCCCCCACCCGGACGGCCCGCGAGTATCCCACGATGGGCTCCCAGCGCGCCCCAGACGCGACGTTCTTCCTCTCCATGGACACGCAGAATCCGTCGGGCGTCGAAAAGGCTTGCCCTCGTCACGACGCTTTCGGCGGCTTCACCTCGGGCGGCGAGACTTTTGGGAGGCGTGGCGGGGTCGTCCGCTCCGGGCGTTCCAGGAAGTTCGAAAGCTCCTCTGCGGCCGATTCCGCGACGGTCGTCGCGTCTTCCCACGTGCCGAGCTGCCGCCAGCTCCGTTCCTCAAAGACCTTCAAGGCCTGGGTGAGCTCGCCCCGGAGGGCGTCGTAGGCGGGCCCGTCGTAGACCGCCGCGATGATGACGAATTCCCCGCGGACCGCGACGATCCCGAGGCCCTCGTACCGCATCGCCGTGACCGCGTACCCCCGGGATAGTGGGACGCTCGTCTCCACAAAGTTCCCGACGACCGCGAGGAGGCCTTCGAGCTGCTCCGCCCCGATCGGGAGGTTCCGGCTCGACGCCAGAGCGACGAGGGGCTCGCCGGTGCGGTAGAACATGTAGATCGCGGTGACGCGTTCCTGGATTGCCGACGCCCCGCGGAACGCCTTGTTCCAGTCGTCACCGGAGAGCGGCAGCATCACGACGAGGACGAGGACCGCCGCAATGATGAGCGAGGACGACGCCCAGAGTTCATCGAAGGTGGACGTCAGGGTCGCGTAAAGGTTCGCGGACAGAGAAACGGCGACCGCCACGACCAGGATCGCGACCGTCCAGAGCGACCGCCGACGGAAACCCGCCGAGGGGTCCGTTCGTCCTCGATACAGCGAAGCCGAGAGGACCATCGACGCGCCGACGTAGACGAGCTGCTGAGCCGCCCACAGTCCGTACCCCCACGATGGACTTGCCGCCCTCGAGGGGAGCTCGGTCCACACGAGTCCGAGGGAGCCGATGATCGGGAGGAGGAGCAGCGCGTCGTAGCGGGATCGGCCTCGGGCCATCCATTTCGTCGTCAGGAGGAGAGCCAAGGTTGCGAACGAGATCAGCGTGACCCGCAGGCCGATGAACACGACATCCGGCGACGGAGAGACCCCCGCGAACGCCGGATACACGGCGTCGAGGAACGCCCATCCTCCGAGGAAGAAGGCCGTGGCCGCAACGGCGCGCTCCAACCGCGAGGCGAGGTGCGTCCGGATTGCGGGGACGATCCCGACGGCCCACCAAGTGACCCCGGAACCGAGGGACACGATGCGGAGAGCGTCGAACGTGGGCGGCATGGGGAGTCGCGGACCCGGTGTGAAGCGTCCTCCCGAGGCCAAAATGATTTCGGTGATTTGTGCCGGAATCGCAGCGCCCCAAACTTTCAAAGTCCACCGACGCGTTCGAACCGCCGATGATCACGGTTCGGGAACCGGCGTCGATCCATCAGGTCGACATTCCGATCGACGGAGGCACCTGTCACGGTCGCTGGCATTTCTCCTTCGACCGCTACTTCGACCCGCGGTGGATGCGCTTCGGCACG
>DASWGO010000337.1:0-3290 GCA_036393695.1 Thermoplasmata archaeon | reverse complement strand
AAGGCCGCCGTCGCGATGCCGACCGCCGCTCCCGCGGCAGCGCCGCCCGCCGAGAAGAAAAAAGAGGAGAAGAAAGAGGAAAAGAAGGAAGAAGAGAAAGTCTCCGAGGAAGAGGCGGCCGCGGGCCTGGGTGCGCTCTTCGGCTAGGCCGAGGGCCCGCCCGCACCCCTTTTCCATTTCTTCGAGCGCCAGCGGGAGCGCCGGTCCGTCAGGCGGCGCCTCTCTTCGCGGCTTCCTGCGCCCGCTTGCTCCGCTCTTTCGCCGTCAGGCCGGTCGCCCGCTCGAGGAATGTGTTGTACGCCTTGATCGTGTCCGTGGCGATGTGGTCCGCCACCCCGGTCTTCATCGACGTGTCGACGAAGAGTTTCTTCCCGTCGGTCCACGCGACCATCTTCTCGAGGGCCCCGTAGGACACGATCACCTTCGCGCCATCCTTCCCGACATCGCCGAACACTTCCGCGGCGATCTTTCTCAGGCCGTCGCCCTCAAGGATCTTCCCCGTGCCCCTCTTCAGCTCGTAGTCGCGCATTCGGATCGAGATTCCCGAACCTCGGTCCTCGCATCAACGTTACGCTTCGAGCACCGCAAGCGGATCGGACGACGTCAGCATGAACGGCTGGGCCTCGCAATAGGTGCGCCACACGTCCTGGCAGGGGCACGACAGGTCGGCGAAATCGTGTCGAAGGCCGAGAGAGAATTCCTCGATCGCGTTCACGACACGGCGATCGCAGGTTCCGCAATTGTGCGCCCCGCGGACCATGCCGCCGGCAGTCGGGTGACTCTTCACGTGCGCGTTCAGGTCACGCGTCCGTTCGAGGACCTCGACGACGGACCAGAGCCACGGGGGGCGATACTCGCCGCGGCGGAACAGGCGGTCGACGATCGTGCGGCTCTGCACGTTCACCGGGTTGAAGGAGACCGTGTCGCTGTGCGGATCCGCCTCGTGTGCCGATCGGACCGCGTCCTCGATCGCCTCTCGCTCCGTCAAGAAAGGCGGCTTGATCAGGAGGTACGTCTTCACGGTCGCCCCGAGCTCGTGAGCGAGGGACGCGGCCCGGGCATGCTCCTTGAGGCCCCACACTTTGTTCACGGCGTACTTGAGGACGTTCTCGCTCGTCGATTCGAGCCCGAGTGCGATCTCGAGTTCGTCGACGAAACGCATGGCGTGTTCGAGCTGGTCTCGGCGTAACAGGTGAGCGAGCGTCTCGACGATGACCTTGTCGCAGCGGTCACCGAGTTCCTTCAAGATTCGCTCCCTGACATCGGGGGAGACCTCGTGGTCGTCGAAGAAGTTCCCGGACGTGTAGACCTTCACCAGGGGCTGCCCCTGGTGTTTCTTGAGGACGACGTCGAGCTGATGGCCGATGTCCTCGGGGGCGACCTCCTGGGCCACATCGTTCACGTAGCCGCACATCGAGCAACCGCTTGCGCGCGCCCAGTAGCAGCCGCGGGTTCGGAAGATGATCACCCATGCATCCGCGACCTTCCCGTGGAGGAGATCTTTCTCTGTCCACGTGGAGATGTATTCCCGCGGGTCGAACTCGCGGGGGCGCCGTTCGTCCTTCACGATCTGCTGGAGCCGCATGGCCCGGCGTCGAACGTCGGGGCGGGGAAAAACCTTTGCCGGCTCAGCGCCGGTCGCGCACCGCGGACAAGCCCATGATCGCGCCGAGCGCGACGAAGACGAAGGCGAAGAACCGGAGGCCGAACCCGAGGTCCGGCGCAACCGCGATTCCCGTCGTGTAGGAGAGGATCCCGGGCAGGTCCACGAGGAGCTCGTACAACACGAACAGAATGATGCCAAACCCCACGAGGCCGATCCCGCTCCCGGGGCTTCGGTGGCGATGCGTGATCGTGCTTGTCGGATAGGCGGTCGCGTAGGAGACCGGTTTCGCCACGTCGGCGGGCGTCGCGGAGGCGACTGCCGCGGACTCGGGCTTCGGAAGGTCTGCAGGAGCGTATCGTCGGCAGGAATCGCACCACCATCGTTCGTACTGGCCGATCCAACGCAGCGCGGCGCCGCAGTTCGGGCAGGCGAATTTCGACTGGCTGACCGGGGCGTACGCGCGACAATGATAGCAGTACCAACGGCGGTATCGGGCGATATACGTGAGCTCGCGGCCGCAGGTCGGACACGGATGGAGGGCCCTCGACGGCTCGACTTCGGGAGCGGCGGAAAGATCGGCCTGAGATTCGGTGACCGAGACGAGCACGGGCGTGTCAATCCTTTCCACGACGGATTCCTGCAAGGGCCGTGTTTCGATGACCTCCGGGGTGACCGCCGACGGGGAGGCCTCTGCGGGCTCTCCTCTTGCCCGCTCCTCCTCGACGGGCTGCGCTTCGACAATCTCTCGCGAAGTCGGCCAGGATTCCCTCTCGACCTCGCCGGCGGGCCCGGTCGTAGCCGGTTCGGCACTCGATTCCGGTTCCTCGACGCTTTGCTCCACTTCGGCCTCGCCTTCGAGCGTGTCGAGATAGCTCAGCAACCGCTCGCGGAGTTGCTCTTTCGTCCCTGTCGGATCGAGATTGTACGCTTTGCACAGATCCATGAGGGCGGGCTTCTTAGCCTGAAAGACCTTCAGACGAACGATTGGCGGTCTCGGTCGCGGCTCCGTCGCCTCGTGTTGAGGAAGCTCCTCTTCGACGATTTCTTCGTGTTGCGGAATCGGTGTTGCCGGCGCCCCGGCCACGGTTACCAACGGCTCCACCGGAGGCTCCGCGGTCTTCTCAGGGTCGACCGTCCTCTCAACCTCGACCGGCTTCTCGGCCACCTCCGTCTTCTCGGGTTCTGTCACGGCAATGCTGGGCTCGCTCGCTTCGGGTGCGGGCCGAATGTCGACGGGCATGGCGGCTTCGAGCGATTGAAGGACCGCGTCGTCCGCCGGGTACGCGTTGCACCGGTAGCAATACTGGCGGTCGTACTGGGCCACATAGGACAGGATTCCCCGGCACGTCGGACAGATTTTCGCGCCCCGGTCTCCGTACCCCTCCGGCGCATAGTTTCCGCAGGTGTAGCAGTAGTGCCGCTGGTACTGCTCGAGGAAAGCGAGCTCGCTACCGCAGGTTGGACAAGGAAGACTGATCACGCAAACCGGGCGGAGGCCGAGTGGCGCGAATAAAGGCTTTTCCATGATTTCCAAAAATGAGACTCTTCACGTCGCGACAGCGCCTGACTCGCGCGGAAACCTTTTACCGGAAGGGACAATGGACTCCGTGCGCCACCATAGCTCAGTCGGTAGAGCAGCCGCCTTGTAAGCGGCAGGTCGGGAGTTCAATTCTCCCTGGTGGCT
>DASWGO010000336.1:0-3230 GCA_036393695.1 Thermoplasmata archaeon | reverse complement strand
GGCCACCCGACCGTACGGTCGCTGTGCGGGGGTTCCGAGGAACACCGCTCCCCGTTTGCTCAATTCCTCGTAGGCGGCGGCGACATCGTCCACCCCGAAAACGAGGAACCCTTCCGGGGCCTCCCGCCCGTCTCCGGGCGGACATCGATGGATCGCCAGCCGGACCGTCCCGGCGTCGAAGTGGATGACATGGCCTTCGTCAAGGAGAAGTGGCAGGCGGAGGACGTCTCGGTAGAACGCCCTCGCCCGATCCAGGTCTTCCGAATACCAGACGATCCCCTCGATGGCGAAGGGCATTCGATTCAGCTCCGCCACCGCGAGCGGATGGGGCCGTTATCACCCTTCCGCCGTGAGACGCCAAGGTGCAGAAGGCGCTTGGCGATTCAGAAGGTGACTCGCCACGGGGTTTCGTAGAGCACGGAGACGTCGAGCTCGTACCGGTTGGTGCTGCCGCCGGTCACCGTGAAGACGTCTCCTGTGGAAAGACTTCCGTCGCCATCCGAGTCGGTGAGCGCGAGGGTGCCGTTCGCGAAGGTCCCGAGAGTCCCGCTCGAAAGAGACACGTTCGTCAGGACCCGGATTCCGTTCTCCAGGAGCGACGCATGCAGGGTCCGGTTCAGGGCGAGTTCGGGACTCCAGAACGAAGAGTTCGGGGTCGCGCGCCAGGGGTTCGTTCCCTGCGTGGTGAAGGTGAGCGTCGGAACCCGCCCGATCGGCTCGCCGTAGCCTACGACCCAGAAGATGTCTCCGACGCTCGTATTGCCCTGGGCCAGACTCAAGGTCACCGAGGTCCGGTTCGATAGGCCGGCGGCACGGAACATATCGCCGGAATCGAGCCGGCCGTTTCCGTTCGCGTCCGTGAGGGAGAGCAAGACTCCGTTGCTCAGGTTGATCGGCAGGTTGGAGAGGGTCCCGTTCCCGGACGAGCCTCCGGCCTGCACGAAGAAGCGGACGTCCGAAATCGCAGCAGCGGGTCCAAACCCGGGGCGCACGTCAATCCTCGAGGTAAACGTCGTCCCGAAGGTGTCCCCGGCGTAGCGCAGTTTCACATGGGAGTCGCGTCTCTCAGGCAACGGGATGTCGAACGGTCCCGATGGACCGTCCAGGATGAAACGCGTGCAGGCTACGTAGGTCTCCGGCGCCGCGAAGAAGCCGCCGATGATGAGCTGATACGTGTCCCACGTCGTCGGCGAGCCCGTCGCGGCCAGGTTGACCTCCAAACGGTCGCCGTCGTCCACGAGTCCGTTGCGGTTCGCGTCGACGAACCGTAGGGAGCCGTTCCGGGAGATGCCGGCCGCCAGGGAACTCATTTCGTCCACGATCGGAAACTCCGAGTATGCCCCAAGCGCGCCGAGATATTGCAGTCCACCGAAATCGATCCAGCGCGCGAACGAATCGATGGGGGCGCCGGCGGGAAGGATCGGGTCCGATCCCTGGAGCGGCCGGGACTTGCGCAACGTGGCGGGGAGAGTGCCAGGTCGGTAAGCCGCTCCGTTCGCGGTGACTATCTCGTAGTGGACGGTGCCGTTCGACGCGCTCCCGTTGTAGACGAGGAAGAGCCGTCCGGCGTAGAGGCTCCCGGCATCCAGGACCGTGCCGATCGCCCGCAGTGTTAATGGGAACGGACACTGAAGTTCCGGAGCGGATACCGCCGGGTTTCCGTTGATCGTGTATCGTTGGAAGTGGAGGGTTGTCTGGAACCGGGCGCCGATCTCGTACTTCGCCGTCGGGTCCCCAACGACGCTCGGCACGCCCGCACAGCCGGGGCCGCCATCGAGTCCGAGATACACCTCGGGACCATAGCTCGTGTTCTGTCGTTCGATGCTCGTGATTGTCCCCATGACGGTGATAGTACTTCCCGGACTCCAGTGGTCGAAGCCGTAGACCTCCGCGAGGGATCGCGGCCGGACGAACACCTCCCAGGCCAGGAATCCGGCTGCGACGACGATCGCCGCAACCGCGATCACCAGGATGACCCGACGCGTCCTCCGCGGCATCCCTTCTGGCTTCGGCGGCTCCATCCCGTCGGACAAGAACTCTCCCCGGCTAAGCCCTTTTCGTCCTCTTTCGCAGACCTGGTCGTTATAGTTAAATAACCATAACAGCCTGGGAGCGCCCATGCAAGTTGGATGTGGCGTGTACCTTCTCACAGTCCGCAGGCGAGCGTATCTGTATTTCTGGCACTACGAGACCAAAGGGCGATCCCGGGTGCAGGTCAAGGAGTATATCGGACCCGCGAGGTCCGCGCTCTCGGTCTCGGAAGCGGCGCGGCGTTGCGAAGGATACTATGAACGAGCGATGGCCGAGCTGCAGCGTCTCCGATCGGCGTCGTTGGCGACGATTCGCGGGTCATCGTAGACCGGCCGCCTCGGTGGCGGCGAGGTCCGACTCCGTCGAACAATGGTAAGTATTGGGGTGATGATTGGCTAAGCCCGGATCTCGTCGAACACGTAATCGTCCCACGTCCGCTCCCCCAGGACGATCTCGAATTCCTGCGGCGTGAGCATCGGCTGCTTGTACTGGAGAATATCTTCAATGGCGATTCGCGGACACGCCGTGTTGACCCACGCATCCACACGGTATCCTTGAAGCAGGTCCGGGGCGACGAGGTCCATGAGGAACAGATTGGCCTGCCTTCCGTGTTTCTCGGCGAGGGCCTTCAACTCCGTGGCCATCTCCATCCGCGCCTGGCCGACCTTCTTCGAGACGATGATCCCAAAGACTCTCGCATCTTGGGCCCGGACGATCGCTGCATGACGCTGGCGGAGCACGCGGTCTCGCACCTCCTTCAGATCCCTCGCAGTCCCGCGCTCGGGGTCCGCGATGATCACCGGCTTGTCGATGAGGATCGCGACGCCGAGAGGGTGGAAGTCTCCCGTGCCGATGTAGAGGTAGCCATCGACCTCCTGGTCCACGACCGTCGCCGTATGATAGTCACAACCGAGGAGTTGGCCGGCATAGGCGACCCGCCGGTCGGGCTCGCCGATCCGGACGACGTGACCTTTCTTCTCGAGGTGCCGCTTGATCTCGGGAAGCCAGTGGCGGAACTGAGTCGTCGTCACGAGGGCGACGCGCTTCGGGAGCATCGGCTCTGCCGCGTCGACGAAAGCCATCGAGGCCAGCGGAGCGCCGGGGAGGTCGTAGAAAAAGACGCGGTTGTACCGGAGGTGGGGCATTGGGGCATGGCCCAGGTGGACGATGAGGTCCACCGGCATCTCGGCCACGTCACA
>DASWGO010000335.1:0-2058 GCA_036393695.1 Thermoplasmata archaeon | reverse complement strand
GGAGTCCCCGATGTCCCGCAATCGAAACGGCATGGTCGGATCGAAGAGGCCCTCGTCTGCTTCATCAGCGCAGAGAAACGGGACGAGGTGAATCTCGCTGGCGTCGTGAGAGCCGCGGCCGCGAACATCGTCGAAATCGCGGACCAGGTCCGGACGAAGCGGATCGTCCTCTATCCGTACGCCCACCTGAGCTCATCCCTGGCCGCGCCGGGCGCCGCCCAGGAACTGATCGCCTCCGTGGAAAAGGAACTGGTCGCCCGCGGCTTTGACGTCCAGGCGTCCCCCTTCGGCTACTACAAGTCCTTCCGCGTCGCGGTGAAGGGCCACCCGCTCAGCGAACTCTCCCGTGAGATCGTTGCCGACGCGAGCGCAGAAGGAAAGGAAGACCTCTCCACCGCGGTGAAGGCGGAGGCGAAGCTCGTCTCTCACTGGCACATCCTCGAGCCGAACGGGGCCGTCCATCACCTCTCGATCAAGGACGGCAAGGTGAGCGGTTTCCATTTCGAGGGCCACGACCGGCTCCGGCGATTTGCGACGTACGAGATGGCGAAGTCGCGGGAGGCGAAGGAGGAGCCGCCGCACGTCCGGCTGATGCGAGAGCTCGAACTCGTCGACTACGAGCCGGGGTCCGATCCCGGGAACCTGCGGTACTATCCGAAAGGTCGCTTGATCAAGGGCCTCCTGGAGGAGTTCGTCACGGAACGGCTGCGGGACTCCGGCACGATGGAGGTCGAGTGCCCCGTCATGTACGACTTCGAGCACCCCGCGCTCAAGTCGTATCTGGACCGCTTCCCCGCCCGGCAGTACATCGTCCAGACGCCGAACAAGCGGGCGTTCCTGCGCTTCAGCGCGTGCTTCGGACAGTTCCTGATCATGAAGGACATGGTGATTTCGTACAAGCAGCTCCCCCTGTCGCTCTACGAACTCACGCGGTATTCGTTCCGCGCCGAACAGCGCGGCGAGGTCGCCGGCCTGAGGCGGCTGCGGGCGTTCACGATGCCAGACTGCCACGCCCTCGTCTCCGATGTCGAGATGGCGAAGGAGGAGCTCATGGTGCGTTTCGAGGTCGCCTGGAATCTCCTCCAGGACTGCGGCCTCTCCATGCCGGACGACTTCGAGGTCGGGATGCGCGTGACGAAGGCGTTCTGGGACGCGAACAAGGACTTCGTCGCCGCCTATGCGAAGCGATGGGGCAAGCCGATCCTCGTCGAGATGTGGTCCGACCAGTTCTTCTACTTCGTCATGAAGTACGAATGGAATTTCGTCGATGCGAATGACAAGGCCGCGGCTCTCACGACGGACCAGATTGACACCGAGAACGCCGAACGGTTCGGCATCACGTTCACGGACGAAGCGGGGAAGAAACACCACCCGCTCATCCTGCATCTCTCGCCGAGCGGGGCGATCGAACGGGTCCTCTACGCGTTCTTGGAGAAAGCCGCCGCGGCCGCGAAAGCCGGCAAGACGCCGATGCTCCCCCTCTGGCTTTCGCCGACCCAAGTCCGGATCGTCCCCGTGAGCGTCGACCAACTCGAGTTCGCCCGAGGCCTGCTCGACCGCCTCCCGGACGTCCGCGCCGACCTCGACGATTCGGACGACACGCTCCCGAAGAAAATCCGCACTGCGGAGAAAGAATGGATTCCCTACATTGTCGTGGTGGGGAAGAAGGAAATCGAGAGCGGGAACATCAACGTCCGGGTGCGGGAGACGAAGGAGCAGACGGAGATGTCGATCGACGCCTTGCGAAAGCGAGTCCTAGCCGAGACGAAAGGCCTCCCGTCCCGGCCCCTGGCCGAGCCGGCGCTCCTGAGCGCCCGTCCAATCTTTCGCGGGTAACGAGTATTCTCCTTTCTCGAACTTGAGAACTGAGGCTCCCGCCTTTATGGACCTCACCTCCATCGAGCGCTCGAATGGCCTTTCTCAAGCGGGAGCACGCGGAGCTCCTCATCGGGATCGGCGTCCTCGCCCTCGGATTGGGCCTCCTCCTGTTCACCTTCTCCCACGCCCTGGCCATCGCGACGGCTCCGGGAGAGTTCTTTCGAGGACAGTTCCCGCAGC
>DASWGO010000334.1:0-1945 GCA_036393695.1 Thermoplasmata archaeon | reverse complement strand
TCCCCTGACCGGGGAGCGGCTCGCGGTCGTGCTCGGGATGAGCGCGCCGAACGAAGTGTCCCACGCACAGGCCCCGTTCGCGTACGGATTCGCGGGGAAGCCGCAGAAGGACGCGCAGACGTACATGCAGCACCTCGCCCTCCGGACGACCGACATCGAGAAGCTGAAGTCGTACCTGGAATCGAAAGGCGCCGAGTTCTTGACGCCGATCTACAAGGACAAGGATTCGTTCGGGCCGCTGCTCCAGTCATTCACCCGAGAACTCTTCGACGACGAATGGTTCTTTATCGAGTTCGTGCAGCGCGACTACGATGCTGACAAGGCCGGCGTGGGCGGCACGCAGTTCGTCCAGAACACCGTCAAGTCGCTGTACGTGTCGAAGCAAGAGGAGTTCCGCGAGTGGGAGAAGAGCGGCAAGAAGCGGAAGTTCCTCGACGGGGTCCCGGAGAAGGAACGGACGAAACTCCTACACGACATCCTGGTGAACACGGAGCCGAAAGGGTACGTCGAGACGGTCGCCCCGATCACGAGGCACGTCAAGCTCGCGTGACCCGTCGCAACGGTTCTATCGGGAGGCGAAAGTCTCTTCAGCCTCGGCCCGCCTTACGCGGTCCGTGGCGCGGAAAAAGATCCGAGACGCACGGGAGTGCCCGAAGGACTGGTCCCCGTTGGGCAAGGAGACCCGGCGCTCCCATCATCGCACGGTGGAGGTGGACCTGTGCCCCACGTGCAAGGGAATCTTTCTCGACCAAAAGGAGATTCGGACCCTCACCAGAAGTTCCAGTCTGAACAAACTCCTCACGAAGTACCTCGGTCTGGACTCGGACAGCCAGCTCATTTGCCCCAATTGCGGCGGTCTCATGGATGGAGAGGATGCGGGTGGCGTGCGCGTCGATGTGTGCCTCGAGTGCCACGGCGTCTGGCTCGATGCGGGAGAGCTCGAGCGCCTCGGGGCGATGAGCGACGCCGAGTTCCGAGAGTTCACTCCGGACAAGATCGAAGAGATCTTGAAAGCCAAGGACATCAAGCATGAGGAACACCGCAAGGTCATCCGGAGCCTGTTCCGAGGTCTCGGGAGACCCTGAACGGCCCGGTGTCAATGCGTATCCCGTGCCGCTTCAGAGGCGCGCATCCTTCGAAGGACGTCGTCTAGGTCGGCTCGACTGTTCACGTCTACGAAGGATGACAGGTCGGGGTCCACGCTGCGGATTCGATCCGGACCGACGGACACGTAGTTGAGGCGGTCCACCAGGGCGGAGGGTGAACGGACGGTCCGATCCCCTTCAAGGATCTCCATGATGCGAGTCCGTCGGTACACCGCCCGGACCGGATCGAGGACCTCGAGCTTCGGGACGGCCGCGTCGTAAGCTTCAAGGACCTCGAGAAGAAGACGGTACAGTCCGGGTCGAAGCAGCGGTGCATCGCATGGTGCCACGAGGAGCCGTTCCCCTCGGGCGATTTCACTCCCCCGCCGGATCCCCTCGACGGGGCCCATGCCGCGACGCTCGTCGACCGCGTACTCGGCCGACGAAATAAAACGCCGCAATGCATCTGCCATCGACGCGTCGGCGATGGAAACGATCACCTGGTCGGCGAAGGGCGAGACCGCCTCGAACACACGCTGCACCATGGGCTTGCCCGCGACCTTCACGAGGGCTTTCGGCGCTCGGAAGCGGGTCGAGGAACCGCCCGCCAGGATCAGGGCTGTGTCCACGGATTCCCGCATCGGTCGCTTCCCTCAAAAGGCGCCCGCTCGGCCAAACGTTGAATACGGCGACGGCCGTTCCATCGATTGAACCGGACGGAAGGTCGTGGCGAAGAAAACTGGCATCGACGGAGTCGACCAAGTCCTCGAACGCTTTGAGGGGCAGCGATACATCGCCGACCGATCGATCGGGATGGCCGTCTTCCTCGCCGTCCGGATGGGCAAGCCCCTCCTCGTCGA
>DASWGO010000333.1:0-4661 GCA_036393695.1 Thermoplasmata archaeon | reverse complement strand
CGGCGGGGGCGGCGGCGCAGCCGCGATGGCCGTAGCCGCATGGGCCTGGCGCTTCCGGCGAATGGCGGCCGTCTGCATGAACGCTCCGAGGGCGAACACCCCAAGGCCAACCAAGGCGGCGGTCAAGGTGGAGACGACCTGCAAGAGGTACAGGCCCAGGGCGAGCAGGAGTCCCCCGATCGCCGCGGTGATGATCCCGATGATGTCGTCGACGTAGTAGTATGAGATGCCGAAGACGACGATGAGGACGAGGATCGCTGCGATCAGAGGCGTGTCCAGCTGACCGGCCGTGAACTGGGCTCGGCCGCCGAGGAGTCCGTAGATCGCCGCCCCAGCAAGGAGGCCGACGAGGAACGCGAGGGCCACCTTCACGAGTTTCGTGAAGAGGATACTCCCGATGACCGCGCCGACGATCGCCAGGATGAGTCCGGTCAGGTCGCCTCCGAGCGCGGCGCCGAACAGATAGCCGACGACACTGCCGAGGAGGGCTCCGATCAAGGACATCACGGTGGCCCAGAGACCGTGGCCCCAGAAGGCGAGCGCGAGACCCGTGAGGATCAGGATCGCCGCGAGGAGATCCCGGATCTCTGGCGAGGTGATGATCCCGGGGAGCCCAGCCATCGCGTGTCGATTCGGCTCGCACTATAAAAAGACAGCGCGGGCGTTCTCCGGACTCGTCACAGGCCGTGCACTATCCGCGACCGAACACATCGTCCGCACGCTTGGCGATCTCCCGCACATTGCCGTCATCGAAGATTCCGGCGCCGAGGATGTGCTCGCGCACGTTCAGGTCGTCGTAGCTGAGGACGTCGATCACCGTCGGGATGCGGATTGCGTCGCCGATCACCGCGACGGTCCGCAAGGGGAGCTTCGCGATGATGTTCTCCCACATCTTCTTGTCCGGCACACCCGCGAGGGCCGCCTCGACATCCGAGGGCTCTTTGAGGGACATCACGAGCCGGTTCGCCAGCTGGCTCCGGACCTCGTCCGAGATGCGCGACGGTCGCTGGTCCACGAGGGCCAGGATGAGATTGAACTTCCGTGTCTCGCGGGCGAGGCGGCTGAACGTGTGCGCATACGGCGCGATCTCGGGGCTCAGGAACTTGTGGGCCTCCTCGAGAAACAGGACGAGCCGCGGATACTCCTCATTCCGCTCCGTGTACAGTTCGAACAGACGGCGGGAGAGGATGTTCGCCACGAACAGGTACACCATCTGGTCCGTCCCGTAGTCCCCGAAGTCGAGGACGACGCTCTTCCCCCCGCGAATCGCCGCGAGGATGTGGGCGAACGCATCCTTGGACTGCGTCATTGCCTTCAGGAACGGCAGCCGATCGAGTCGACCGATCCGCCGTTTCAGACCCTGAAGGGTCATCTCGTGGGCCCGCTCCGATCCGAGCATCTCCATCGTCGCATCCTTCACCGCCGAGATCAGGTCCCGACCTCCGCGACTCTTCGCGATCTCGTACAGCGTGTCGACCATCGGCGCGGTCAGGTCCTGCAAGGCAACGATGAGGTCTTCCGGCGTGATTTCGCCCGTGTCGAGGACGAACGGCTTGGCCTCGCGGTTCTTCGGATCCAGGGAGAAGATCTCGACTTTCCCGGGGAAGAAGAACTTCAGACCCTCCGTCTTGTCGGTCGCGCTGAAGACGCCGTATTCGCTGTGCATGTCGAAGATGAGGACGGATCCGACGTCCTTGGAGAGGATCCCCGCGCACACAAGCTTGTTCAAGATCGACTTGCCTGTCCCGGTCCGCCCGAAGATCGCGAACGGCTTCTCGACGAGTTTCTTCATGTCGAGTTGCACATGGAACGGCTCGACGCCGGTGATCGTGCCGAGCGTCGCGGACGTGTCCGTCACTTCGTAGATCCGCTCTACGTCGTCCCGCGTGGCGTGCCGGCAGGAGGAGAAGTACGGCGGGATCGTCTGGGGCTCTCCGAGCTTTCCCGTCTCCCGGTCCACCAGCTGGATCATCCGGAGCTTCGCCTTGCTGTAGAAGATCGGACCGCCGTACCCCTCATGCGTCTCCGGCCGCGGCACGATGACGTCCGCGATTGTCGATCCAGCGAGCTGGTCCGCGATGTCGCTCTCCTCGTTCAGGACGTCCTCGACGAGACAGTAGAAATCGTATCGAGCGCCCTCGACGATGACCGGGAAGGCGATCTTCAATTCCTCCGGATTGCCGAGTTGGAGTTTCGCGACGAGGCCTTCGATGACGGATGCGGCGACGATCTCCCCAATCTTCATCGCAGGTCCCTCGCGACCTTGTCGAGGTACTCGTGGAAGGCGCTTCGTTTCCGGCCCTCGACCTGCGTGAGCCCGTCGAGGATCGTGCGCACGTCGAGTCCCATCCGGAGCGCCATCTTCATGACGCTCTCCTGGTACACGGGCTTGAGCTGTCGGACCGTCACCGCCATGCGGTGCGCCTCGATCAGGGGCCACGGATAGCCGACCGAGACGAGGCTCTTGCCGTACGCCGCGAGTTGCCCGAACGCCTCGTTCGGCCGATCGCGGAACGTCCCGAGGTCCACCCGGAACCACTTCCGCGCGCGGGGATGCAGTCGGGCATAATAGATATCCCCGTACAGGAGGCCCTCCTTCTCCGCCTCCGCGGCTTTCGGGGCTCGAGCATAAGCGAGGGCGTCGTGAGGCAGCCGGTCCTGACAGCGGGCCATGAGCTCCTCGTCCGTCAGGGTGTGGCCGAATGCGTGAAGCTGGCTGTCTTTCGAGATCCCCACGAGAAGATGCCCGCGTTTTTCGCACACCTCGACGAGTCGCTTCATCACCGAGAACTGCTTCGGGAATTCCGACAACGTGCCGTCGACCGCGACGACGCACCCTTCGAGGTCGTCTGCGAAGTTGATGGCCGTCTGGCCTTCGATCAATCGGCGGTATTCGTTCACCATGTCCCGCGGCTGCTCCTCCCGCCGCTCTTTCGTGAATTCAAAGAGGGACCGGTGGAGCTCATCCTGGGTGGCGACGAACTGCTCAAACGTCGAGACGCCAACCATGCGCTGCACGAGCCGCCAGTCCTTCCGCCGGAAGCCCTGGCCGTCGAACGCGTATCGCAAGAGTCCCACGGAAATCAGGGCGAGCCACCAGCTCGAAAGATTGAGCAGGAAGGAGTACGACCCATCGACGGCAATCATGTCCTTCGCCGGATCCGCGCAGTGGAAAGTACGGAAGTCCGGGATCTCTTCCGGCGGGAGTGGTACGTCCCGGTGATGCTTCACGAGGAGCTCGAGCTCCCGGCGCATGTCGTCGACGTAGCTCATGCGAGGACTTCCGCCCGGGACTCCTGGTTCGGCGTCATCGTCACTCGGATTCGGCCGGGGAACCGCTCTGCGATTTCCGCGAGGTGCGTGATCAGGATCACCTTCTCAAAGACCTCGCCCATCCGTAGGAGTTTCTGGACGAAGAGTTCCCGCGAGATCTCCGTGTCAAGGGAGCCGAGGTCGCCTTCGTCGATGAACAACGTCTTCATGCGACCGAACGTGCGGCCGATCTGCGGCATCGAGGCGAGTTCCCGCGCGATCGCGAAGCGCAGGGCCGCGTTGATCTGCGTCTTCTCGCCCCCGCTGAACTCCGCGACATCGTGCCACTCCCCGTCTACACCCTGGACGAGAATCCGGATGCCATGACCCCGGCCCTCCTCGTACGTCTCCAGGCGGATGCGACCAAACCGACTGTCCGTGAGCTCGGACAGATTCTTCGAGGCCTCGATCTCCAGTTCCGGCAGGAGCTGATCGACCGCGTACATCACGACGCCGCGCTTGTGGAACACACGATTCACGAGGACATCGTAGATCTCGAGTTCCCCGCGGAGCGCCTTTCGTTGTCGCTCCGACTCTTTCAGTTTCATCGCGTCCGCTTCGAGACCTGCGATTTGTTCCTTCAGCGTGGTGGCCTGTCCCTCCAGGAGGTGCCACGCTTTCCGCTCCGCATCGAGTTCTCCCTGCAGCGTCTCGATCCTCGCCTTTGCCGTGCCGAATGCCTCCTCCGACGGTCGGAGTCCCGCGAGTTCCGCTTCGAGGGCCGTGCGCTCGGTCTCGAGGGACTTGCGTTGCATCGCGAGGTCCGCGAGTCGCGCGCTCACGTCGCCGACCTGCCTCAACAGGATCGTGAGCTCATCGAGCCGCTTCCGCTTCCCGGCTTTTTCAAGGACGGATTGGCCGACGAGTTCCAACCGCTTCTCGTCCGTTTCGGCGAACGGAACCGCGTCGAGTTGGCGGAGCGCCTCGATCTTCGCGTCGTCGAGCGGCTGAAGGAGTCGATGGCTATCGTCCGCCTCCCGTCGAAGGTCGTCTTTCCGCTGCTCGAGCTGCCGCTTGTACTCGGTGAGGACGAACGAGTCCTGGTCGATTGAAGCGACCTTCTCGTGGACCCGGAAGAGGGCCTTCTCCGCGCGGGCCTGTTCCTCGCTCAGTTCCCGGACCAACTCGGCACGGTCCGCGAGCCATTCCAGCTCTCGCGCGATTCTCGTCACGCGCTCTTCGAGTCGCCCCTCGTCTCGGAGGGAGCTGAACGCGGTCTCGCGGTCGACGTCGGTTCGGAGCGAGGCGATCTTGCGATGCAGTTCGTCGATCCGGTCCTTGGTCTCGTCGCGTCGCTTCTCGTGCTCGTGCTTCGCGAGGTCGAACTCCCGCCCCGCCGCGCGAGCGGC
>DASWGO010000332.1:0-1723 GCA_036393695.1 Thermoplasmata archaeon | reverse complement strand
CGGCATGTCCCGGCTATTGGCGGCCGTGGCCACGGTGAAGTTCAGCAGCCGGGAACTCCCCGGGTCCACGCGGGAGGCGGTCCAACTCCACGCCCGCGTCCCCGTCTCCGCGATCTTGGGATACGCGTACGGCCACGACGAGTCGAGGGCGACGCTCTCGTCGATCGTCGCGTAGCGGTAGATGCTCGCATTCAACGTCACGTTGATCATCGGCTCGGTGTACGTCGAATTGAAGTAGAACTCGAATCGCCCATTGTCCCCGGGGGCCAGTTCAGGCGACGCTTTGACCGAAATGAGTTTGGTCACCTTGCCGACCGCGCCCCAATCCTCCGCGGTCGCCGGCGGAGTCAAGACCACGGCGAGGACCAGGAAGGCGAGGGCCAAGGCCGGGGCCCGCATGATGCGCGCCGAAGCGGGTCGGTCTTCATATAGGTATCGCGAAGTGTATCGAAGAAAAGAGTGAAACCGAGTCCGCCGTTCGTCGGAGCGTTGCGCGCGATCGCGGTACCCAAGGAGAACGCAGAGTCGCTGCTCCGGAAGTTGTTGGGTGAACGCCTCGTCGACCGCACGATGAAGACCGAAAAGCACGGCGAGGCGGTATTGATCCCGGTCCGTTCGGCGCCCGCGTTTGACCTCGGCCCCTTTCGTGCTCGGATGGAGGATCGCCAATCGCTTCCGATCCGCATCACGCAGCGCGACCCACGTCAGGAAATCCGCGAACGACTGATGGCCGCCGGCATTCCGGTCGAACGGGCGCCGAGGCGGTGGGAGCGAATTGGAGACATTCTGGTCCTCCGATTCCCACCGAGACGGCTGAAGGAAGCGCGGATGATCGCGCAGATCTTTGGCACCGTCCTCCGCGCCCGAACGGTCGTCCAGGACGTCTCGGGCATTCACGGGCCTCTGCGCGTCCCCGACGTACGCGTGTTGTGGGGAAACGGCACGGAAACGGTCCATGTGGAAGGAGGCATCCGATATGCGCTCGACGTCGGGCGCGTCATGTTCTCGTCCGGGAACCTCGCAGAACGAATCGGCATCGCGGACCGCGTGCGTCCGGGTGCGGTCGTCGTCGATCTGTTCGCGGGGATCGGCTACTTCTCGCTCCCGATCGCGGTTCGAAGCCGCGCGGCGGCGGTGTACGCGTGCGAGCTCAATCCGGTGGCCTTCCGATACCTGGTTGAAAACACCCGCCTGAACCGCACGTCGAATCTTGTGCCCCTGCTGGGTGATTGCCGAGACGTGGCGCCGCCCCGGGTTGCGGACTGGGTCATCATGGGCCACTTCCACGCGAGGGAATACCTCGATGTGGCCTTCCAGACGCTCCGAGGAAAGGGGACGATCGTCTACCACGAACTGTGCCCGAAAGAGCAGTATCCGGATGCCTTGACCCGCAGGCTCGCGGCGGCCGCCCGGGCCCGTTGGATGAATGTCCGCGCGATTCGCACCCGGATCGTGAAGTCGTACGCCCCGGGAATCGTCCACTCTCGAGCAGAAGTGGAGGTTGCACGCCAGAGTCGACCATGAGCGACCGAAACCCTGATAGGGGATGAGTTTCCTCGGGACGTCGGTGATGGGAATGAATTGCCACAAATGTGGAACGCTGCTGCCCGCGGAAGCGGCCTACTGTCCGTCGTGCGGCGCGCCCCGCAGCGAGATCGAGCACTTCGTGCGCGAGACAGAACGGGCCGTGATCCTGGCCCTGACGACCGGCACCGAGGCGTTG
>DASWGO010000331.1:0-7262 GCA_036393695.1 Thermoplasmata archaeon | reverse complement strand
CCTGCCACTTCCAATCGAATACGTCTCTCAGAAACGATTTCGTTTTTTCCGGCGCGTTCGAATGAATTTCCACGTGCACAAAGCTGTTCGGCTTTTGAGCCATGTTCTCCGTCCCCCTTGAGGGATTCACGGGATGTACGTAACAGCTATTAAGACATGGGCTCCGGAGGTGAGCGAAAGTGACGTGCCCGTTCAAACCCGGATCCGGCGGAAGGCGATGACCGCGATGACGAACATCGCCGCGGCCTCGATGGCCAGCACCCCCAGTTCCAGGGACACCGTCGGCGTCACGGCATTGAACAAGCCGGCACGGAAGATGTCCGTCGTGTACGTCAACGGATTGGCGAGGCTCGCCACTTGGATCGCCGAAGGCGCCGCGCTGGCCGGGAAGAACACGGACGAGGTGAAGAGGAAGATGAAGAACGCGAACGTCGACACGATCTGGAACGTCTCGGACGACTTCAGGACGACAGAAAGGGCGATGGCGAACGCGCCGAAGAACATCGTGCCGAGGAACAGCGCCCCCGCGATGAGGAGCGCACCCTCCCAGGTCGGGGCGAAGCTTGCGCCCAGGACGGGAAACGCGAAGCCAAACACGAGGAGGGAGCCGGCGACCCCGATGATCAGCGTCGCGAAGATGATGCTCAGGATATACTGAGCCCGGGTGAAGGGCCCCATCAAGAGCTGCTCGAACATTCCGTTCTTCCGATCGAACCAGAGCTGTGTCCCGGCGTTGGTCCCTCCGTTGATGACCGTCAGGGTGACGGCTCCGGCTGCCAGGAACAAGGAGTAGCTGATGACCCGCCCGTTTCCGATTTCGAACGGTGGGACGATGCCGTTCAAGCCGAACCCCTGGACGAAGATGAAAAACAAGGGGAAGATCAGCTCGAAGAAGAGCGATGCCCGGTCCAGGTTTGCCCGGATGTTTCGATAGACCAACCGGAGGTAGATGTTCACGATGCTCGACCTCCGTTCGCGACCGCTTTCTCGTCCTCGGTCACCAGGTTAATGAACGCGTCCTCCAGCGTGGTCTCCGAGATGTAGATCGACGACACCGTCAGGCTGAGCCGGTCGGCGAGACGGTAGATCTCCGGGATCACGGCCTCCGGCCGCGTCGTCGTCACGCGATATGCGCCGGATCCCTCATCCCGTCCGAACCGGCTGACGGACGGCGAGGACGACAGAGCCGAGGCCATCTCGGACGAGGTCCCTTGAAGGAGCTTGAATTCGACGGCTTTCGCGCTCCCGAATCGCCGCTTCAGGTTTTCCGGGGTGTCGATCTGCACAATCCGACCCTGGTTGATGACCGCGATGCGGTTGCAGAGGTACTCCGCCTCCTCCAGGATGTGGGTCGTGAAGAAGATCGTGAGGCCCTGTCGCACGCGTTCCTTCAGGTAGTCCAGGACGCTCCGGCGGACGATCGGATCCAATCCGACCGTGGGCTCGTCGAGGAACAGCAGGTCCATGTCGTGGATGAACTCCCGCGCGACCTGTAGCCTCCGCCGTTGGCCCGCGGAGAGGTCGACGGTCGGCATCTTCCGGAACTCCTGCATCTCGAAGTGGCCGATGAGTTCATCGATCCGACGACGTCGTTCGGCCTTTGGAACGTTCCAGATGAGCCCGTACAGATCCATGCTCGTCTCGACGTTCAGGCCTTGGTCGAAGCTGTCTTGTTGTTGAACCACCCCGATTTGCGCACGGATCTTCCGACCTTCTGACTTGAGGTCATGTCCGAGCACGGTCGCCCGACCCGAAGACGGGGGGAGGAGCGTCGTGAGCATCTTGATCGTCGTCGTCTTCCCGGCTCCGTTCGGCCCGAGGAAGCCGAACACCTCGGAGCGCGCGATGTCGAACGATACGCGATCCACCGCGATCTTGTCGCCGAAATGCCTCGAGAGTTCATCGACGCGGACGACCTCATCACGTGCTATGACCATCGAACCCCTGGTCCTTCGAACCTAGAATGGAGACCCTCCCGCTCCCCGGATGAGAACCCGGGCGGGCGCCTACTCCTTCCGTGCCTCTTTAGCCTTCGGCCGCAGCTCCTTGCTCCCGCACTTGCGACAGCGAGTCGCGCGCATCGCGTTCCGAGCGTAGCACTGCATGCAGATCATCTTGTGCAGCCGGCGGCGCTCGGCCTCCGGGAAGCGGGCCATATGGAGGGCGAGGCCGGAGTAGTTTAAGAAGGCTTCGGGTGCGGCGCAAGATTCCAAGCGCGAGGGTAACCCCGTATCCTCGTTCCGCGCCTGAAGCGGCGTGGTCCGGTTTCGCGATCTAGCACGAACCTGGCAGGCGACGGCGCGACTTGCCCTCGAACCGATTCAGTCCCTCCGGACCATTCCGGGCGTACGGGGCGCCTACTCATGTCGGTGAATTCGGACTGGCAATCTCGGAACTCGGCGTGAGGGCCAGATTGTTTCAAATCGGGCGTGCGACGCGGGCCTTTTTCTGGTGATGTCGCATGACAGGGCGTGTCGCTGAGAGCCGAGGGAGGTCGTCCGTGGAGCAGCAGATCCGCTTCTGCACAACGTCCGACGGCGTTCGGATCGCCTATGCGACCGTTGGCCAGGGCGCGCCGCTCGTAAAAGTGGCCAACTGGCTCACCCATCTTGAGTTTGATTGGCAAAGCCCCGTCTGGAGCCACTGGCTGGAAGCGCTGGCGAGCGACCACCGCCTCGTGCGATACGACGAACGGGGATGCGGCCTCTCGGACTGGTTGGAGCAGGACTTCTCGCTCAACGCGTGGGTTCAAGACCTCGAGGCCGTGGTCGATTCGGTTGGATTAGAGAAGTTCGTCCTCCTCGGGATTTCGCAGGGGGGCGCCGTAGCTGTCGAGTTTGCCGCTCGCCATCCGGAGAGAGCAAGCCACCTGATCCTTTACGGGGCCTACGGACGGGGCTGGGGCCGACGAGGTTCCCCCAAGCAAGAACAGGAATATCGGGCGCTCATGACTCTCATTCGGGAAGGATGGGGCCGCGACAACCCGGCCTACCGTCAGGTCTTCACCTCGAGATTCGTCCCGGGCGCCACGGCGGAGCAGATGCGCTGGTTCAACGATCTCCAGCGGGTGTCGACTTCCCCCGAAAATGCCGTGCGATTCATGGAAGCTTTCGGCGAAATCGATGTCCAAGATCGGCTGACGCATCTCGCAATCCCAACCCTTGTCCTTCACGCGCGAGGCGATGCGGTCGTACCTTTCGAGGAAGGCCGTCGGCTCGCCGCCATGATCCCAGGCGCGAGGCTCGTGCCCTTGGATAGCGCCAACCATCTACTGCTCGAAAGCGAGCCTGCCTGGGAGAGTTTTCTTGCAGCGACGCGCAGATTTCTGGGCGTGGACATGAGGGCGCGTGTCCGTCCGATCTCCAAGTCAGTAACCAGTCGAATCATCGCCGCCGGCGCGTTTGACGGGGAGGCGGAACGGGAGGCGCGCTCTCTCGTCGCAGGGATGGATGAGCTGGCCCTCTCTAGGTTTAGCGTCGTCGGAGACTACATGCGGTACGAAGAGCGGACGCGCAACTCCCTCCGGGAAGCCCGGCAGAAGATTATCGCGGCCTTTGCAAGCCCAGGCCGTAAGCGCGAAAACTACCTCTTCTGGGCCTCCCCAGGCAGCGGGAAGACCTTCCTTGTCCAACAGATCGCGTCGCACTTACAAGGGGACATCCGGTACGTCGAGCTGAATCTGACTAAACTTGGCGATGCGGAGTTCCCTTCCGCCTTGGAGAACCTCGAGCGTGTGACAGGGCATTGTATCTGCTTCGTCGATGAGATCGATGCGAGGCCGGAAGCGGATTGGCCCTACGAGAGACTGCTACCGTCCCTCGACATCGGCCTAGATCGTGTCGGACGATTGGTGTTCGTAATGGCCGGGAGTTCCGGTTCGTCGTTGGTCGAGCTTAGGGAACGAATCGCCGCCCGTCCCAAAGGCGCTGATCTTCTCAGTCGCGTGCCTCGCGGGAACGAATATGAGATTCCTCCACTCGTCATCGGGGATCGGATTTTGGTCGCAGGTAGCCATTTCCGATTGGCCGGAAGGGAACTCGGCAAAGAGGTCAATGCCGTCGAGAAGCTCGCACTATACTACGTGTGCCTAAACGGCCAGCTGACGAGTGCTCGTCAGCTGCGTGAGCTCGCCGTCAGGGCCGTGGAACGACTCCACGCGGGAGACGACCGGATCCGGTACGACCACCTTTTCAGCCCGGGCGACCCGGAGAACAAGGCGTTCTGGGTAGGGGCGCTTCCGGCGACGGAAGAACTGGCGGGCAGGTTCACAATTCTGTCGAATTGAGAGTTCGACCTGACCGGAGAGCATGCCCGGAGCAGGTGTGGCGACCGCCGAAACTCCTGCCCGGGAACTCGTCTCCGAACGGCCCAATCGAGTCGCTCACGCGGACTGAGGTGTTCTCCTGACCAAACAGCGCGCTAGATAGTCTTGAGGCGCCTCGACAATGCCCTTCGACCCCACGTGACGACTGAGCCATTCGCGAACGCACGATTCCTTGTCGAAGAGCTGAGTCTCCTCACACGCAATCGCAATCACGCCCGGGCTCGATGGGAGCTCGACGACATGCAAAATTGCGGTCCGAGGTCGAAGATCGACAACCATCCGGTTCTCAATCCGAAACCGAATGCTTGCCCCGCAAATGGGACACCTGGCCTCTCCCTCGATATCAGAGTGCAGACTGCTCAGCAAGATATCCGCTCCACAACGCACAAACGTCCAGATCCCAGCCATCTTCACGCGATAGCGCGTTGGGACGGGGGACACGCCGATGGCCACGGAAAAACAGATCGACGTTCGGCATAAAGAATTGTACCTGCGCTTGCGGCCAAACTCTCAGCCCTCCTGCGACAGGAAGAGGTTCGCAATTCAAGCACACCGGAAAATAATCTCGTATCGTTAATGAAAATACTGGCTAGGTTCCCAGATTAGACTGCATGCAGATCATCTTGTGTAGGCGGCGACGCTCGGCCTCCGGGAAGCGGGCCATCACCGCGGCGAACCGACGGGGGCTTATGAAGGCTTCGCCACGGAGACCGGATCGCCGGGCACGCGCGCCCTCGCGATTTGGGTTGCCAGACGGAGGAACGCATCCTCCACATTCTGGCCGTTTTTCGCGGACGTGAGGACGAAGGTGCAGCCGAACGTGTCGGCCATCTCCGCGAGCTCGGCGACGCCGAACTGCGCCTGTCCGGTCAGATCAGCCTTGTTCGCGACCAGGACGACCGGGACTTTCCCCGCGACGCTCTCGACGGCCTCGACCCAACCGGTGAGGACCGGGAGTGTCTCGCGTCGCGTCAAGTCGGCCACCGCGAGGATCCCCTGCGCGCCGTTGAAAAACGAATCGCCAAGCAGCTGTCGAAATCCGACATGCCCGATGATATCCCATATCGCCATGGAGATGTCGACCTGCGCGTGTCGCTCCGGTATGTCGATCCGCATCGTCTTCTTTTCGACCTTCGCCCCGAGGGTCCGGACGTACTTGTCGTCGAACTGGTCGAGGACGTACCGTCGAATGAGTGAGGACTTCCCGACGCCCCGTTCCCCGACGAGGCAGATTTTCGATTTGAGCAGATAGGGTTCGGGCATCGTGGCCTTCCGCGCTGTGGTACCGACCTTCCGTCCTTTGGGACTTAATTCTTCCTGACTCGTTCTCCGAATTGAGTCCGATGGCCGATCCTACCGTGCATTCGCTGGGTCTGCGATTGGGAGCCCCGACCCGACCGTCGTCAAGGTCTCCGGATTTGGGGACGCGAGGCTCGAGCGAGAAATCGGGATCCGGCCCGGGCGACTCGACATCCGAGACAGCCAGAATGAAACCCGCGCTCAAGCGACCCGGATGCGTACCGCGCGTACGAGTCCGGGCGAAACGGCCGCTTGCCGAGGCGCACGTTGACGGCGTCGTGGAGCCCTTGCATCCAGACCGTCATCTCGGGTCGGCACCGGGTACATGGCCAGCCGTCGGCCATCAGGTGGAGCGATTTCCAGAGACTCCGCCCGAAGCGGATTCTGAAGGCCAGTGCTATCGGACGCCTTGTGAGTGCGGCACCCGATCCGACGGAACGAACGGATTCGCTGGCATTCGTCGGGCTCTTCCTCTCCCGCAACGGGGCCGGTATTCCGTCATTCTTGATAAGGAAACCGACGTGCGCTTTCGTTCACCGGAAGAAGGGCCAGTCAGGGCTTCGGTCAGGTGAGTTTGGACAACAACTGTTTTGGCGACCACCGCGTTTCCAGGGGCGTGAAGAAACGGAAGGAACGGCCTCCGAAGGATTCCCGACCCAAGGAGAAGCGCTTCCGCCACGGTGGGCGGAAAGGCCGGCGATCCCCGCGCGAGCGCAGCCGCTCGGGTTGAACGACGCAACGAGCGACATCGCACAATGGCGGCTTCCAACGTCCACAGCATCTTCAATCGTAACGAAAACGCCAAATGAATCTTCGGAGTACCGGCTTCGGAACGGATGGAGAAGACCGAGATTCCGAAAGGAGGTGCGCACGTCGAGCCCGGAGAACACCTCTCGGCGTCGACCCTGTTGACGGGGGAATCCTTCTGGGACGACGCGACGTTCCGCGAAGAACTCGAGCGGTTCTACTTCCGCAGCTGGCTGAACGTCGGTCGCTCGGATCAAATCCCGAACCCGGGGGATTTTTTCTTGCGGGAAATCGGAAACGAGTCGCTCCTGTTCATTCGCGGGGAAGACCGCGAGGTCCGCGGATTCTACAACGTCTGCCGGCACCGAGGGACGCGCATCGTCGGCGTTGCCGAAGGACAGAAGCTCGGATCCCTCGTCTGCCCCTACCACGCATGGACTTATTCGGTTGAAGGAAAGCTCGTTGGGGCCCCCCACACGGAGGCGCTCATGGATTTCCGGAAGGAAGATTACGGCCTTCGCTCGTTCCGCATCGGCACGTGGGGCGGATTCGTCTGGGCGAATCTGGACGATCGGGCATCCGACCTCCCCGAAGAGATGGGTGAGTTCTTCTCCCGGTTTCGGCGATTCGCGTTCGAGGATCTCCGCCTCGGGGCCCGCAAGACCTACGAGGTCGAGGCGAATTGGAAAATCCTCGGGGAGAACTACTCCGAGTGCTACCACTGCGCCCCGATCCATCCGGAATTCAACCGGATCACGCACTACACGTCCGGGGCCTACACGGCATATCTCACGCGGGAGCCGCGCGCTCGCAATTTCAACGGCGGCTTCATGGAGTTCTCGAAGGACTACACGTCGATGGTGTGGTCCGGCTACACGAAGCGGCCGCCGCT
>DASWGO010000330.1:0-2764 GCA_036393695.1 Thermoplasmata archaeon | reverse complement strand
ATCAAGCGCCTCTTCCGTCTCGTCGTAGTCGATCTCGCCTTCTTCCTCCGCCTCCGGAGCGGGCGCCTCTTCCCCTTCGAACTCGGCGTAGTTCAGCTCCCAATCGCCGGGCAACGGCTCCGCGCCGATCACGAGGCCTGGATTGATTCCGCTCACATAAATGTCGGACTCGTCGTACTCGGCCTCGTCGAGTCCTTCCAGGACGAATGAGATGGAGGCCTTGGCAACGCTGTCGATCCGCTTCAGCTCCCACGTGATTTTGCCGTCGTCGCGGACCTCGACGGGCTTCGGGTCGATAGCCTTCGGGGCGATGCCGCGAGGCATGAGCAAGTGAAGGTTCAGCTTCTTGCCCGCGGCGGTGAAGTTGTGGACGTTGAGGGTGACGGTGTGCCGCTTCTGCTTCTTGTCGTACGCGATGTCCTCGTCGACCCAGACGACTCCCATGATCTTCGTGATTGTCGCGTCGAGGACCGGGACCTTCTTGTTCACGATCTTCGCCGACTTGTCCGCGATCCGCGGCAGGATGAGTTGGACGATCTCGAACTTCTCTTTCGTCTTTGCGCGGTGGGCCTTCTTCGTGAGATGCGTCTTCAGGCGACGCCCAGCCTCTTTTAGCGCGAGGTCCAGCTCCGTCATGATCTCGTCTGCGGTGGCCACGGCCTCTTTCGACTCGGAGGTGTACGGCACCTTCGTCGAGCAGAGGTGGACGAGGACGATCGCGGGGCCGAACGGGAGGCCTTGTCCGCCGCGTTGCTCCAACCCGTACCGTCTCCAGTCGACGTTCGCGACGGCTTGTGTGAGCGCGCACCCGCCTGCCTGATACAGTAGAGGCACTCGGTTCGCGAACCGCAGGACCTCGATGGGTTGGTCAGGCGGGAGGTCGCCGCCGTAGACGATCCCGACTTCGACCTGGAATGGGTTTCCCGAATAGACCGCGGGATCTCGCGTGAGAGGCGGGGCATAGAACTCCGGTCGAAGGTTTCCGAGGACGTTCTTGAGGCCTCGCTTGATGAGTCGCTCCCCGATCGGGCTGAGGCAGTCCGTCGGAGGGGACATCAACTTCGCGGATTGCATGGCCTCATGGAGCGCCTTCGTCTGCTCCAGGACAAGGGACTTCGGCTTCATGTCCGGGTCGAGGCCGGCGGCATCGCAGATTTCCTTCGCGACGCGGGAAGACACCCGCACGAACTCCTCCTCGAGGAACGCGGCCAGCTTGTAGGATTTCGTCTCCTTCATCATGGCCATGAGCGTGCCGAGCTCGATTCCGTGGGGATGCGGCGGAATTTCCTTGGTCTTCGGAGGGAGATCCTCCGTGGCCCTCTCGAAGACGATTTCTTCGCCTTCGGGCGGCCGATACGTAATGCGCGCATGGGGATTCACAATCGCGGTGGCCTTCAGATATTCCGGGATGGACTGCTTTCCCGCATTATAGCGGCCCTTCAGTGGGATTTCCACCCGCGTGCCATGGGCTCGCTCCCACACCACGAAGTCTTCTTCGACCACGTTCGGCCGGTTCTTCTTCGTATCTAGGATGAGCTCGATTTCGTAGGCGACGTCCTGCTCCGCGACCTTCGATCGAATCTTCGTTGGCTTGCCGGTCGTAATCTGACCGTACATGACGGCCCCGGAGATGCCAAGACCTTGCTGTCCGCGACGCTGAGCGCGGCTGAAAAATCGTGAACCATACAGCAGGCGTCCGAAGACGTTCGCCACTTCCTTCTTGACGATGCCCGGTCCATTGTCTTCCACGACCACGACGAATTCTTCTTTGTCGATCTTCTTGACCTCGACGAGGATGTCCGGGAGGATGTCCGCATCGGCCCCCGCATCGAGGGAATTGTCCACACCCTCCTTGACCGCGGTGAGGAGGGCTTTCGTCGCGGAGTCGTAGCCGAGGATCTGCTTGTTCCGCTCGAAGAACTCGGAGATGCTGATCTCGCGTTGTTTCTTCGCGAGTTCCTCCGCGATCGAGATCGATGGCATACGATCACAGGGGACGGTTCGACAGAACGGTGGGCGTTCCCATCCCCGGGCCCCGCGTATTTGAGCCTGCCCATTTAAGGTTTCGCTGCCCGTTTCGCAATGCCGTTTATATGGAGGGAAGGGTACATCAGGCGCGCGCGTGGAGGTGGGTGAAAGTGTCCGCCTCGGGCAGATTTCACTCCTCGAAAACGGCCCCGCACTTCGGGCACTTCTCAGCGCTCTCGTCGACATCCGCGCCGCAGTTCGTGCATGTGAAGGCGGCGGCCTTGGAGGCTTTCTCGCTCTTCGTCGGTCCGACCTCCTCCGCTTTCGACTTCGGCGTCTCCTTCGGAATCTGAGGCTCGGCGCCGAGCATCTTGGTGCGCGTCGACCGCGCCCGGACCGTGTACCACCACATGAACAGGATCACGTAGTAGAAGATGAACGGCAGGATCATCGAGAAGGCGGTGAAGTAGACGAACAGGCCGTAGAAGTTCGCGGAGGGCGCGGTCAGCGGGCCGAAGTCGAGGTTCGTAAGCGTCCAGTTCGTGTCCTTGTCCCAGACCGAGAATCCGTATCCGTAGATCTGGCTAGAGAGATTGAAGTTGGTCAACTCGTACCAGGTGCCGTTGTGCGTGTTGTTGGAACTCCCCGGCCCCAGGCTGAAGGTCATCGGGAAGTCGGATGTGGCGTATGAGGCGAGGCCCGAGATCGTCGTGAGATTCATGAACACGGCGAAAGAGCCCGGCGTCGCGTTGGCCATCGTCTTGAGTCTCACTCGGAAGGTGAACGCTTGCGTCGG
>DASWGO010000329.1:0-4458 GCA_036393695.1 Thermoplasmata archaeon | reverse complement strand
ATCAAGCGCCTCTTCCGTCTCGTCGTAGTCGATCTCGCCTTCTTCCTCCGCCTCCGGAGCGGGCGCCTCTTCCCCTTCGAACTCGGCGTAGTTCAGCTCCCAATCGCCGGGCAACGGCTCCGCGCCGATCACGAGGCCTGGGTTGATGCCGCTCACATAGAGGTCGGACTCGTCATACTCCGCTTCGTCGAGTCCTTCCAGGACGAATGAGATGGAGGACTTCGCGACACTGTCAATTCGCTTCAGCTCCCAGGTGATCTTGCCGTCGTCGCGGACCTCGGCGGGCTTCGGGTCGATCGACTTCGGTTCAATGCCGCGCGGCAGGAGCAGATGGAGGTTCAGTTTCTTGCCCGCCGTGGTGAAGTTGTGGACGTTGAGGGTGACTGTGTGCCGCTTCTGCTTCTTGTCGTACGCGATGTTTTCGTCGACCCAGACGACTCCCATGATCTTCGTGATTGTCGAGTCGAGGACCGGGACCTTCTTGTTCACGATCTTTGCGGACTTGTCTGCGATCCGCGGAAGGATGAGCTGGACGATCTCGAACTTCTCTTTCGTCTTTGCGCGGTGGGCCTTCTTCGTGAGATGCGTCTTGAGGCGACGCCCCGCCTCTTTGAGAGCGAGGTCCAGTTCCGTCATGATCTCGTCGACGGTGGCCACGGCCTCCTTCGCTTCCGAGGTGAACGGGACCTTCGTCGAACAGACATGGACGAGGACGATCGCCGGGCCAAAGGGGAGGCCCGATCCGCCCCGTTGCTCGAGCCCGTATCGACGCCAGTCGACATGGCCGACGGCTTGCGTGAGTGCGCAGCCGCCCGCCTGGTACATGAGGGGGACGCGGTTCGCGAACCGCAAGACATCGATCGGCTGGTCCGGCGCCAGGTCGCCGCCGAACACGATTCCGACTTCGACTTGGAACGGGTTGCCCGAGTAGACGCAGGGGTCGCGGGTCAACGGGGGCGCGTAGAACTCCGGCCGAAGGTTGCCGAGGACGTTCTTCAGGCCCCGTTTGATCAGCCGCTCGCCAATCGGGCTGAGACAGTCCGTCGGCGGCGCCATCAGCTTCGCCGACTGCATCGCGTCGTGAAGCGCCTTCGCCTGCTCGAGGACGAGGGACTTCGGCTTTGTGTCGGGATCGATCGCCGCGGCTTCGCAGATTTCCTTGGCAACCCGCGCAGAGACACGGACGAACTCTTCTTCCAGGAACGCAGAGAGCTTGTACGACTTTGTCTCCTTCATCATTTGCATGAGGGTGCCGAGCTCGATGCCGTGCGGGTGCGGCGGGATCTCCTTCGTCTTCGGGGGCAAGTCTTCCGAGGCTCTCTCCAGGACCGTCGTCTCGCCCTCCGGCAACTTGTACGTGATCCGCGCATGCGGGTTGACGATCGCGGTCGCCTTCAGATATTCCGGGATGGATTGCTTGCCGCCCACGTATCGGCCCCGCAGCGGGATCTCGACACGCGTGCCGTGCGCGCGCTCGTAGATCACACGGTCCTCGCGGACTTTCGTCGGCATATTCCTCTTCGTGTCCACGATGAGTTCCACCTGATACGCGACGTCCTCTTCCTCTACCTTCGACGTGATCTTCGTCGCTTTGCCGGTCGTAACCTGCCCGTACATCACCGCGCCGCTGATCCCGAGTCCTTGCTGACCACGACTGTTCTTGACGAAAATCGGTCCCCGTGCCCCGGCGACGAAATTTTCGTCCGGGCCATCGCCGGGTACAGACAGGTCGTAAACCCACATCGGGGCATCGATTTCTTCGACGGCCTCTACCCGCTCGAGTTGTAGATGGCTCTCCCGGAGCCATTCGATTTTCGAAGCTACGTCGATGAGTTGTGCAGCCTTGGCGGTCGGGTGATTCTGTGAGTCGGTGTACCCTTTTTGGCGCAGTGAAGAGTCGAATCTACCCTGTCGAGCAGCAACCGGTCGCCCCTGGAGCCGATCGAGATGAGGTCTGGTCGAAGCCGGAAGGACCCCTAGGAAGGCGCCGAGTACTCCGGCCTGAGACATCTCGATGTGTTTCCGTCGTGTCATAACATTCCCGCCGAGCAGTTCTGTTGGCAGCTTTCGATATTCGTTCGGCCTGGTCGGCCGCTTCTTCGGGATGGCTGCCAACACGCCGAGATCGGCGCCGAAAACTTGTACGCGATACGCGGGTTTCGGACGGCGACCCAGCTGTCCGCCTCGCACCTGCTTTACGCTAGCGGTCACCCCTTCCATTCTCCAGAGGAAGGCGAGTTGGTTCGCAAGATTTGGACTAATCGTGGAGTAATCCAACTGATTCTCAGGGTGGGCATTGGATCCGTCCCCCGCGTAGAGGCCCTCCATGAAGGCTCTTCGAATTTCCGGGCGGGACCTGAAGATGAATTCCGGGACGTGCTTCGACAAGGCGCCGCTCCCACACCATCGACGGAACAGAAGGCAAAGTACGTCGCTGTAGAACGACACTCGCAGGCTGCTCTTTCGAGTCCACAACCTGGTTCGGACGCGGAACGTCTTTCGCAAAATTCGATCGGCCCGACTGGCTAGGTGCGGTTCGTGGAGGCCGAGGGTGAAAGCCCCTTGGCGAGCGCCGGCATGGCCCTCTGCTACGTAGAGACCAAGCATCCACGCGAGCTCCTCGGATAGCTCGACATCGGTTGGGATTTCCAACTGTTTTCCGGTTCCACTCTGATAGGTCCGAATCGAAGTGCCGTGCACTTCGTCGGCTAGCCCCGTCGCCAAGACGAACCAGACCGGGAGGAATCTCCGGGAGCGGTACGAGGCTCGAAAGTTCTCCACGGGAATTCCGACGTTTCTGTAGATGTAGAAATATTGCGGTTTCTTTGACGTCGGACCGATCTGTTGCCGAATCTTTGGGCTGCACTCGATTTCCTCGAGTAGCCGGTCGGGAACTCCGTAAACGTACCAGCGGTGACCGGAGGTTAGGCCTTGCGGGATGTGCTCCAGGAGATTCAGAGTTGAGAGTTTGAATTCGTCCGGAGCCTCTGGCAAAACTTTCGGCACGATCACGTGGCTGCCCGCATGGAGATCCTTCGCCGCGAAGGCCTGGAGTCCTTTCTCGGGGTTGAATGAGAACAGACTATGATTGGCCGTGACCCGAATCATGCCTCCATGCGACAGCCGGATTCGAAGCATACCATGCGCTGTCCGATGGCGGATGATATGGGTGACGGGTTTCCAGCGCACTTCGCCCGTGGCCAACGAGAAGCATGGCGCGAGAATTCCGTTTGGGAGCGGCAGCGCGCCCTCCTCTCCACGCTCGAAGTAATGGTCGCCAAGTGCACCAATCGATCGGAACTCGAACTTTCCGTTCCGAAGCAGGAGGACGGGTTCTTCGGGATGGAGGCTCTGGCGTCGAGAATGAAATCGCGATCCGTACAAGAGCCGTCCGAAGACGTTCGGGACTTCCTTCTTCACGATTCCAGGTCCATTATCTTCGATGACGACGAGGAACTCGTCTTTGTCCACTTTGTTCACTTCGACCAAGATGTCCGGGAGGACTTCCGCCTCCTCAGTGGCGTCGAGCGCGTTCTCGACTCCCTCTTTGACGACGGTCAGAAGGGCTTTCGTCGGCGAATCGTAGCCCAGGATTTGCTTGTTCCGCTCGAAGAACTCGGAGACGCTGATCTCGCGCTGTTTCTTCGCGAGTTCCTCCGCGATCGAGATCGATGGCATACCATCACAAGGGACGGTTCAACAGAACGGTGGGCGTTCCCATCCCTGGGCCCCTCGTATTTGAGCCTGCCCATTTAAGGTTTCGCTGCCCGTTTCGCAATGCCGTTTCTATGGAGGGATGGGTACATCAGGCCCGCGCGTGGAGATGGGTGAAAGTGTCCGCCTCGGGCGGGGTCACTCCTCGAAAACGGCCCCGCACTTCGGGCACTTCTCAGCGCTCTCGTCGACATCCGCGCCGCAGTTCGTGCATGTGAAGGCGGCGGCCTTGGAGGCCTTCTCGCTCTTCGTCGGTCCGACCTCCTCCGCTTTCGACTTCGGCGTCTCCTTCGGAATCTGAGGCTCGGCGCCGAGCATCTTGGTGCGCGTCGCCCGCGCCCGGACCGTGTACCACCACATGAACAGGATCACGTAGTAGAAGATGAACGGCAGGATCATCGAGAAGGCGGTGAAGTAGACGAACAGGCCGTAGAAGTTCGCGGAGGGCGCGTTCAGCGGGCCGAAGTCGAGGTTCGTAAGCGTCCAGTTCGTGTCCTTGTCCCAGACGGAGAAGCCGTATCCGTAGATCTGGCTGGAGAGATTGAGCTTGGTCAACTCGTACCAGGTGCCATTGTGCGTGTTGTTGGAACTCCCCGGCCCCAAGCTGAAGGTCATCGGGAAGTCGGATGTGGCGTATGAGGCGAGGCCCGAGATCGTCGTGAGATTCATGAACACGGCGAAAGAGCCCGGCGTCGCGTTGGCCATCGTCTTGAGTCTCACTCGGAAGGTGAACGCTTGCGTCGG
>DASWGO010000328.1:0-4703 GCA_036393695.1 Thermoplasmata archaeon | reverse complement strand
CGCGAAGAGGCGGCGCACGAGGCAATTGAACTCACGAAACATACGGAGGCGTTGAAAGAGCTCGAATCGGATTTGACCGCGAAACAGGCCGACTTCGCAAAGGAGCGAGCTGCGCAGACCCTGCGACTCCAGGAGACGGAGACGGAGCTCCAGACGAAAGCCCGAACCCTGGATGATAAGGCCCGCGAACTCGCGGAGCGAGAGAGCCGAATCGCGACGATGGAGGAAACGTTCCGCGAGAGCGACCAACGCCTTCAGCGGGAGCGCGCGGACCTCCAGGCGACGGCGAAGCAGCTCGAATCCCAGCAACTCGAACTCGCGCAGCTCAAAGACCGCTACGAATCGGAGGCTGCGCGCGTCCGCAGCGAGGCGGAGGGCATGCGGCAATCCGTCGCGGCCAAGGAAGCAGAACTGCGCGCGGAGAGGGAGCGGATCGAACGGGATTCGTCCGCCCTCCAAGATACCCTCGGCGCGAAAGCGAAGGAGATGTCGGTCCGGGAGCGGTCGCTCACGGCGAGAGAGGCAGAGCTTCGAGCCGAGGAACAAGAGCTCGAGGCCCGCGGACGAGAACTCGAATCGAAAGAGCGCCAGGCAGAAGCCCACGTGACCGAGATGTCTGCGCAGGCGATGGCGCTCATCCGGCGAGAGCAGGGGCTGGACGCCCGAGGGACCCAGCTCGACGAGACGGTCCGTCGGTTCGAGTCGGAGGCGAAGGAGAAGCGCCGGGAATGGGAGTCGCTCCAGACGAGTTTGCGGTCCCAGCAGGCGCAATTCACCACGACGTCGGAATCTCGCACCACCGAACTGGCGAAGAAAACCGAAGAACTCGAGGTCCGAGACCGAAGCCAACGGGCGGCGTTCGCCCAGCTCGAGATGGACCGATCGAAACTAGACGCCGAAGTGAAGGCCCAGACGGCCAAGTCGGCGGAAGCGGAGGCTGCTTGGCGACGATCGGAGGCCCGGCTCGCGGAGCTCAAGACAAAGGAAGACGAGCTCCTCCGAGGCCGCCAGTCGTTCGAATCGGAGCGCTCCACGTGGTCCGCCCGACGGACCGAGGAGCTGAAGCAACTCGAGGCGACGCGGGATGCAGCCGCCCAGCAGGCCCAGCAGGCAGAGCGACTCGTCGCGGAGTCCCAGCGGCGGGCTCTAGTCGCGGAAGAAGCGGAGCGGGCCTCGAAACGCCAGACGGCCGACCTCGCCGCGCAACAAGCGCGCCTCGAGAGTCGTCGGTCGGAGGCCGAGAAGGCCGAACGTGACGCCCAGGGGCATCTCGCCCAGCTGCAAGAGGCCTCTCAGAAGTTGGCCGTGAAAGACATGCAAATCGCCGCCGCCCTCAAGGACCTCGAGACGCGGCAGGTAAAGCTGACGGCATCGGAGAGAGACCTCGGGGCCCTCCAGACGGAATTACGCTCCAAGAAGACGGCCCTGGAGCAAGAAGCGGCGCGCATCGCCGTGTCGTCGGATCAATTGCTGACCCGCCGAAAGGACTTGGAGTCTCGGACGGCTACCCTCGAAGCGAAAATGGCGCAAGCCTCGACGAAGGAGCAGGCTCTGGCGACGGAACTCCAACGCGCGGACAACCTCATGGAAGACCTGACGAAGAAGGAGCATGACCTCCGCGCCCGAGAGGAGGCCGCGAAGGCCTCCGAAAAGTCCCTGACCGCACGCGAGGCGACACTCGTCGCCCGAGACGCCGAGGTCAGAGACGGAATGCGAAGTCTCGAAAAGCTCCGCAAAGAAATCGACGACCAGCGCGGCGCAGCCGAGGAGGACCGTCGGACCGCGAAGACGACCCGTGAAGAGGCGGAGTCGACCAAGCGGGACGCGGACAAGATCCGCGCTCAAGCCGACGAGATGCAGGCGGAGGTCAACAAGAACCTCCGGTTCCTCCAGAAGAAAGCGCTCGATGTCTTGGATCAGGAGGAGAAAATCCGCGCTCGCGTCGCGACGATCGAAGGGCAGGAGAAGTCTCTCGACACGAGGGGAGAGATCCTCGAAGGGAAGGAACGCGCGCTGGAGGCAGACCAAGCCGCGCTCGATGCCAAGATCGCGAAGCTACAAGCCGAGGTCGACCGACTTCGCGCCCGGCTCACGGACACCGAGAAATCCGGAGGCCCGACGACCGCCGCGATGGACGAGTGGAAGAAAGATGTCGAGAACCGCGTGAAGATCATCCAGAAGAAGGCGATGGAGCTGTTGGACCGCGAGGAAAAGCTCCGGAAGAAGGAGGAGGAGCTTCGCGCGCTCGCGAGCCAACTCGGCGTGAACCCGTGACGGATGTCGGACCGACCCGGACGCGATATCGATCGCGCGGGGCGTCAGCGCGCGGCCTTGCGGATCGCCTGGTCGAAATCCTCGATTAGATCGTCGGTATCCTCGAGGCCCACACTTACCCGCACGAGCCCTTCGGTAACCCCGCTCGTCGCTCGCTCCGACTCCGTCAGGGGACCGTGGGTCATGGACGCGGGGTGTTGCACGAGAGTTTCCGTCCCCCCGAGGCTGACGGCCAGTGTCGCCACCTTCACGGACTCCACGAACCGTCGGCCCGCGCGATGGCCTCCCTGCAGCTCGAAGCTCAGCATCGCGCCGAAGCCGGACATCTGCCTTCGCGCGAGGGCGTGCTGCGGGAACGATTTGAGGCCGGGATAGTGGACGGCGCCAACGGCCCGGTGATTTTCCAGCGACTCGGCGAGCGCCTGGGCACTCGCGCCTTGGGCTTGCATGCGGATCGGGAGAGTCTTCAGCCCGCGTCGAACCAAGAACCCCTCGAAGGGGCCGAGCGCAGGTCCCAACATCTTGTACGTGAACCAGATGCGGTCGAACAGGCGAGGACTCGCCGTGATGACGGCACCGGCCACGACATCGCTGTGTCCACCCAGGTACTTCGTCGCGCTGTGAAGGACCGCGTCCACCCCGAGCTCGATGGGACGCTGATTGATCGGCGATGCAAACGTGTTGTCCGCGAGGGTCGTGGCACGCACGGATTCCGCGGCGTCGACGGCCTCGCGGATGTCGGTGATCATCATCGTCGGGTTCGCCGGGGTCTCGATGTAGACCAACCGGGTGTCGCTCCGGATCGCCTCTTTCCAAGCCCCCGCCTTCCGAGGGTCGACGAAACTCGTCGACACGCCGAACCGGGGCAGGAGACGTGTGAAAATTTCCGTGGTCGCGGCATAGAGGCTTGCTCCCGCAACGACGTGATCACCGGAGTCCACGCATGCGAGGATCGCCGACGCGATGGCGCCCATCCCCGATCCGGTCACGAGGGCACGGGCGCCGCTCTCGAGGTCGGCGAGAGCCTCTTCCAGTTCGCGCAGGGTCGGATTGCCCCACCGAGTGTAGTATGCCTCCGGCGCCGTCGCCCTCGCAAACTCGGCGCCTTGGTGTGCGGATTCCAGAGCCCACGTCGAACTCGCGTAAATCGGCGTGACGATCGGACCCCGCCTCTTCCCGCGGCGGCCGTGGACCGCACGCGTTCGAGATCCGAGGCGCTTTGCCACGAGCAGGGCACGGTGGGTTCGCCGAAATAGGTTTCGAAGATGGGAGAAAACAAGAGGCCGATGAGGATGAAGCGACGCGTGCATCCCGCGATCGAAGTTAAACCGGAAAGGTCAAAAAGGAGGGGTGTATAACAACCCTCCGCCCGGTCGTTATCTCACGGCCGGGCGACTACGCCTCCGGAGGCGACCAGATGTCGCGTGAAGTGGATTTCGCCGCGAAACCGATCGACCCCGACTTCATGAACAAGCCGGACGAATACCCCGAAACCGGGACCCACTTCGACCACAAGGTCTTCGCCGACGGCATCGCGCGGCCCGATGCCGACGGGAACCCGTATCCAACGAAACTCGGGATCCACGGTCTCCACGTGGCCGTCGACTTCGACGGCTGCGTCGCCGACGGCGTCTGCATGGACGTCTGCCCCGTCGACGTCTTCGAGTGGCTTCTCGCCCCCGGCAAGAAAGGCACGGGGAACGACAAGATCATTGAGAAAGGCGGCGAGGAGTGGGACAAGTATCGATGCGACAAGTCCGACATGATCCGGGAGTCGGACTGCATCGACTGCATGGCGTGCGAGACCGCCTGCCCGACGAAGGTCATCAAGATCAACCCGTAAGCGGTACCCGCGTGTCGAGGCGAATCGACCGCGATCGAGTCCCAGTTCACTCGAGATCGGCTTGCGGTTGGGACTTCCGCCCAAAAAGCGCGCGCCACGCTCGGCGCAGGGGCTCCGAGACGGCGGTGATTTTCCCCGACCGGATTCCAAGGTAGACTAGGCCCACCACAATCCAGTACGCGACGTAGGCCGTGCTCTCCAGGAGGGTCGGCGCCGCGCTGTAACCCACGATGCCGCGCAGGAGATAGCCGGCAACATTCGACGCGTCGTCGGGAAAGGAACTCGTCAAGTTGTAGAGCGTCGCGGAACCGAGGCTCCAATTGAACGCTTCTTGCAGTTCGTGAACCGCGTGAGCGAAGAGGCCCGCCGCGATGACGACAAGAAAAACGCTGGTGACCTGAAAGAAACGCTTCAGGTTAATCCGCCAGGAAACCCGAATGAGGCCGACGCCGATGATCCCAGCCACCAGAAGCCCTAGGGCGACACCGATGATTGCTTCGAACGGCGATGTCAGCCTTCCCGCGCCGAACACGAACAGCGCGGTCTCGACTCCCTCCCGCAAGATCACGATGAAAGATAACAGGAC
>DASWGO010000327.1:0-15325 GCA_036393695.1 Thermoplasmata archaeon | reverse complement strand
AGGCGGCCCGACGATGATCGAAGCCGTCACATATCGAATGGGCCCCCACTCCTCGAGTGACGACCCGACACGGTACCGATCGAAAGAGGAAGTCGACGCGTGGGCGAAGCGCGATCCGATCGAGCGGATGCGGAAGTACCTGGAGCTGAAAGGACTCTGGTCCAAGGATTCGGAGGAGAAACTCCGGGCCGAGCTCGAAGACCTGCTCCAGGCGACAATCAAGGAGGTCGAGCGGAGCCCGCCGCCTCCGATCGAGACCCTCTTCACCGACGTCTTCGCGGAGCTCACGCCCCAGTTGAAGGAGCAGATGGACGCGTTCCTCGCGAGCGGCGAGCGTCGACGGCCCGAGATGCTCGACAAGTTCCCGCTGTGACGCCGATGGCCGACCCGATGCGGGCTGAAGAGGTCACTCTCAAGGACGGCCGACGCGTCGTAATCCGGCCGTCTCGTCTTCGCGATGCGGACTCCCTCCTGCGGAACGTGAACCTCATCGGGCGCGAGGAGGTCTACATCCTGCTCGACCACGTCGTCCCGAACCTCGAGGAGGAACGGCGGTGGCTCGGCACGTTCGACGGCGTCCGGACGGTCTTGCTCGTCGCCGAAGCGGACGGGGAAGCGATCGGCTCGGCGGACTGCCATGGAGGGATGTACGCGAAGACCCGCCATGTGGGCGGGATCGGAATTGCGATCCGGGACGGATGGCGCGGGGTCGGCCTGGGGCGCATGCTCATGGAACGAATCCTTGAATGGATGCGGGCTCGAGGCTTCAAGAAGGCCGAACTGGCCGTCTTCGGCACGAACGGGAGGGCACGCCGCTTGTACGAATCGCTCGGCTTCGTGGACGAGGGCAGCAGCCGACGCCATGTGCTCATCCGCGGCGCATACGACGACGAAATCCACATGGGTTTGTGGTTGCAAGACTGAGACGCCGTCGAAATCCGGACATCAGCCTTATCCGAGCAGGACAGATACCACGGCGGGGGAGTCCCCATGGCGCGCAAATCCAAGAGAACAGCGAAGAGCAAGAAGGCATCCACGAGAAAGCGAACGGGCGCGGCTCGGACCGCACCGATCCCACGCGGGATGCGGACCGTCACGCCGTACCTCGTGATCAACGGAGCCGCAAAAGCGATTGAGTTCTACAAGAAGGCGTTCGGCGCGAAGGAAGTCACCCGCCAAGGGATGCCGGACGGCACCCTGATGCATGCGATGATCCAGATCGGCGACTCGCTCGTGATGATGTCGGACGAGTTTCCGGGTGGCGACACGAAGTCACCCGCCTCGGCGGGCGGGACGACATTCAACTTGCACGTGTACTCGAAAGACGTCGACAAGCTCTGGACTCAGGCGATCGCCGCGGGCGCAAAGGCCTCGATGCCCCTCGAGAACCAGTTCTGGGGCGAGCGGTACGGGAAACTCCAGGATCCGTTCGGCCACATCTGGTCGGTCGCGATGGTCGTCAAGATGAGTGAGAAGGAGAAAGAAGCCAAACGGCAAGCCGCGTTTGCGATGTTCGAGAAGGGCGAGCATCCCGGCTTCGAGGAATCGAACTGAGCGGAATCTAGTTTTATACGCAGCGTCCGCTTGCTCCGGCCCGTGTCGCAGGAGGCGCTCCGCGCGGTCGACGTGCGGAAGGTGTACCACGGTCGGGGCTCCCCCGACGTCGAGGCATTGCGAGGGGTCTCCCTGGCCCTCCGACGCGGCGAACGGATCGCCCTCCTGGGCCGGAACGGCGCGGGGAAGACGACCTTCCTTCGAATCGCCTCGACGCTCCTCATCCCGACCTCCGGAGAGATCGAGGTGTTCGGCCACGACGTCGTGAGCTCGCCGGAAACGGTGCGGCCGCTCATCGCCGTCGTGCCCCAGGAGGGGAAACCGTTCTTCCATCTGACACCGCGGGAGCAGGTGTACTGCTACCTCCGAGCGCGTGGCATTCCGCGCGAAGATGCGAAGGCGCGGACCGAAGCCGCCCTGGAGAAGATGGGACTCGACGAGGTCGCGGATCGCCTTTCCGTGACCCTGTCGGGCGGGCAGAAGCAGCGTGCGATGGTGGCCACGGTCTTGGCGACGGAGGCGCCGCTCCTCTTCCTGGATGAGCCGACGATCGGGCTCGACCCGTTCGCTCGTCGCGCGGTGTGGGATGTCCTGCGAGATCTGACGAGAAAGGGCTGCACGGTCCTCCTCACCACGCACTACCTCGATGAGGCCGAGGCGCTCTCGGAGCGGTTGTATATCGTCGAGGAAGGTCGGATCCTCTTCGAAGGGACGGCGGATCGGGCGAAGCGGCAGATTGGCGGAACGTTGCGCGTCTCGATCGAGAACGGCGGGAACCATCGGGAGCGGTTCGCTTCGTTCGGGCAGAGCGTCGCGGAAGGGAATTCGTTGCACATCATCACGGAGCCCGAGCGCGTCCACGAAATCATGGACGTCGCATTACGGGAGCACCTGTCCGCCACCGTAGGGCCCGTGAGCCTCGAGGAGGCATTCCTCACGATCGTCGGTCGCTCGATCGACGCGGAGTGAGGGACATGGCGTTCGGACTCCGATGGAGCGGTACCGGCGTGTTCTTGGCGACGGAGATCCGGGTTCAATTCCACGAGTGGCTCGCCATCGTCACCGGTACGTTGACGCCGGGTGCATTGCTGATTTTCGTGGCGGTCCTCGCGCCAGACCTGATTGCGGTCACGCTCATCGGCTCCATGGTCTACTCGATGTTCCTGATCGGACAGCGGGTGTTGAACGAGGCGGCGTACATCCGGATTGACCACAAGCTGAACGAGCTGTACCACGCGAGCCCTCTGTCGCCCGAGGCGTACTTCGTCGGCATCGCGGGCGGGATGCTCGTCGCCTACCTACCTCCGAGCCTCTTCGTCCTCGCGATCTTGGAGCTCCTCCATCCATTGAGCCTCGTCGCGTGGCTCGTCCTCGCGAGCTGCCTCCTCGCGGTGTGGGCCGTGTCCTCCACGATCGGGTACGTCGTGTCCACGCTCTTCAAGGACATGAAGACGATTTGGCCGTATTCGGCACTCCTGACGAACCTCTTCGGCATCGTGCCGCCCGTGTTCTATCCGATTCGGTTCGTCCCTATCGAGTGGCGGTCCGTCGTCCTGCTCCTGCCGACGAGCGGGGCGGCTGTGCTCGTGAACAGCGCGGCCGGTCTCGAGGCCATCAGCGGGAACGAAGCGATCCTCGCCGCGACCGCCTTGGCCATAGAGGCCGTCGCGATGTTCGTCTTTGGAATCTACTGGGCCCGGCGGATGGCCCGGGAGCGCTGACCATGGCGCTCGAAGTCAACTTGGCGGCGCAACCGCAGAAAGGCCGCGTGCTCGCCGCATGGGGCTTGATCGGATGGCGGTGGATCTGGCGGAGCCCCGCCGCGGCGATCGTCCCGCTGCTCCAGCCCTTTTTCTTCCTCTACTTCCTCCACCTGATCTCGTCGCCCACGTACTTGCCCCTCCAGGTGGCCGGCGCGATGATTTTCTCGACGCAGAACATCGGGAGCTGGTGCCTCTCAGACTCCGCGGTCTTCCGGATCGAACTGCGTCTCCAGGACATCTTCGTGGCTTCCCCTCACGACAAGGTCCGGTATCTGTTCGGCGTCGCGTTCTCGAACATCATCCCGGCTCTGCCGGCCCTCGTGGTGCTCGGAATCATCCTCGCGACGGTCACGTCGGTGTCCGTCATCGCATGGCTCGTCATCGTCGCATGCATCCTGATCATCTGGGTCCTCTACTCGGCCATCGGGATTGCGGTGTCCAGCCGGCTGCGGAGCCAGCGAGAGGTGTGGCCGGTGGGGAACCTGATCTTCACGCTCCTCGGGATCCTGTCGCCCCTGTACTACCCGCTATCCCGACTCCCTCCGGTGTGGCGAGAACTCGCCCAGCTGCTTCCGGCAACATACGCCGCCCTGCTGGTCCAAGGCGTGCTCGGGCTGGAACCGGCCACCAACGTCAGTCTCGCGGTGGACGCGGGCTTGCTCATCCTCTCGACGGCGGTAGGCCTCGTCCTCGCGTGGTGGCTGTATCAGTGGCGAGAACGCTGAGGCCGTCCGTAGTCAATTCGAGACACTGACCGCGAAGCGCGCGCCGCCTTCACACCAGATGGAGTGCGCAGACTCGAGGACGTCATGATTTCTTCCGCGGTCGAGCCACCGCGGACGCAATCGCAGTCCCGACCTCACTGCATTTCGCAGAGCCGCCGAGATCGTACGTGAGGACGGTGCCCTTCTTGAGAGTCGTCTCGACCGCTTGTTCGATCGCGGTCGCGGCCTCCCGCAATGACTCATCCCCCTTTTTCCGGCCGAGCCAATCCAGCATCATCTGGACCGCGAGGATTATCGCGATCGGGTTGACCTCGTCCTTTCCCGCATGCTTCGGCGCGCTGCCGTGGATCGGCTCGAACATCGCGTGCTGGTCGCCGATGTTCCCACCCGCGGCCATGCCCATCCCACCTTGTAGGACCGCTGCGAGATCCGTCGCGATGTCGCCGAACAGGTTCGACGTGACCGCGACGTCGTAGACCTCGGGAGAGCGAACGAGCCACTGCTGGAACGCGTCGATGTACGCGTAGTCCTTCTGGATCGTCGGGTATCGTGCGGCGACCTCGTCGTACACTTGACGGAAGAGTTTGCATCCAGCGGTGACGTTCGACTTGTCCACGCACGTCACTCGGTGCTTCCCATCCGACGGCGCGCCCTTCCGCTGTTTCGACATTTCGAAGGCGAATCGGATCACGCGCTCGGCGCCCTTCCGCGTAATGACGCGGCTGTCCACCGCCAGTTCCTTGACGCCGCCCCGGTCGAGAAAACCGCGGGTCGGCGTGTACAGTCCCTCCGTATTCTCCCGGACGATGACGAGGTCGACCTTCCCCGGCTGCCACACCTGTTTGAACCCGTCGTGGATCTTGTGTCGAACGTTCGGATAGAGTTTGGTGGGGCGGACGTTCGCGTAGAGGTCCAAGCCGAATCGCAATCCAAAGACCACACCGACCCCGGCGACATCGCCGTTCGGCAGCACCGCCTCCGGGAGTCCGACGGCGCCGAGGAGGATCGCATCCGCGGCTTTGCACGACTCGAATGCTCCGTCGGGCCACTCTTCTCCCGTCTCCAAGTAGTACTGCCCGCCGCACGGAAAAGGAACGAGGTCAAACGAGACGCCGTATGACGGCTCCACGGCCTTCAGGACTTTCACGGCCTCCCGCATCACTTCGGGTCCGACGCCGTCCCCCGCGAGGAGGACGATCTTGGAGGCCATCGCGGCGGCGATGCGGAGGGCGCGGCTTAAGGTTTGTCCGGCTCCGAAATTCAAGATCGAACCCGCGGCCGGACCCGCTTCACACATGGGAAACTAGCGCATCGATTTGGTTTGGAGCTCCTTCTTCAACTTCGGGACGAGTCCGCCGGCTTCGAGGATCTCGAGCACGTTCGGCGGGAGCGGGGTGAATTTCAGCATCGTGCCGGACGGAACCCGGACCTCACCACTGGCAAGGTCGAGCTCGATCATGTCGCCCGACTTCACGAGGTCGCGCAGGCCGGCGCACTCGATCACTGGGAACCCGAGGTTGATGGCGTTCCGGAAGAAGATGCGCGCGAACGAGTTCGCGAGGATCGCGGTGATGCCGAGGGTCTTCAGCGCGACCGGTGCCTGCTCCCGGCTCGAGCCGCAGCCGAAGTTGGCTCCTGCGACGATCATGTCCCCGGGCCGGACGTTCTTCGCCCACGTGGGGTCGACGGCTTCGAAGGCGTGTTCTGCGAACACCTTCGGATCGGTCGTCCCCAGGTACTTGCCTGCGATGATGTGGTCGGTCGAGATGTCGTCGCCGAACGTCCACACGCGGCCCTCGAAGCGGGTTTGCATGACCGCTACGCCTTCCGCGGGTCCGTGATTTCCCCGTGGATCGCCGACGCCGTCACCGTCCACGGGCTGGCGAGATACACCTGCGCCGTCGGCGAACCCATTCGGCCCGGGTAGTTCCGGTTCGTCGAAGAAATACAGACCTCGTCACCGGCGAGCGTGCCCATGTGGCCGCCGAAGCACGGGCCACACGTGGACGACGTGAACGTCGCGCCGGCGTCCATGAAGACCTCCACGAGGCCCTCCTTGAGCGCTTGGCGGTAGATGATCTGCGACGCGGGCGTGATCTGGAAGCGCACGCCGGGTGCGACCTTTTCCCCCCGAAGGAGTTCCGCGGCAATCCGAAGATCCTCGATGCGCGCGTTCGTGCACGAGCCCAGGAATGCCACGTCGATCTTCGTCCCCTCGACTTCCTCGACGGGCTTGAGGTTCGCGGGATTCGACGGACACGCGACCTGCGGGCCCATGCCATCCACGTCGAAGGTGAACGTCTTCACGAACGTCGCGTCCTCGTCGGAACGGATCGCCTCGAATCGGTGACCCGTGTGCGCGAGGTACTCCTTCGTCACCTGGTCCGCGGCGATCATCCCAACCTTCGCCCCCATCTCCGTCGTCATGTTGCACAGGACAAACCGTTCGTTCATCGGGAATGCCGTCACGGTCGGGCCGGTGAACTCGACCGCCGCGTACCGGGCGGCGTCGTCCCCGGTCGTGCCGATCACCTTCAGGATGACGTCCTTCGCGCCCGTCCGCTCGGTGAGCGTCCCGTGGATGTCGACCCGCATCGTCTCGGGCACCCGGAGCCACAGCTGTCCTTTCGCCATCACCGCGGCCGTATCCGTGGCGCCGATCCCCGCGGCGAACGCGCCGACCGCCCCGACCATGTTCGTATGACTGTCGCTTCCGATGACCAGGTCCCATGGATGCGCGTAGCCACGTTCCGCGATCAGCTGATGGACGATGCCGTGGTCTCCCACGTCGTGGAAGCGCCGGATGCCTTGCTTCCGGCAGAAATCGCGGATCGTCTGGTGCATCTTCGCGATCTCCGGCGTCGGCGGAGGGACCCAGTGATCCAGCGTGACGACGATCTTCTCCGGATCCCAGACCTTCATCGTGCCGATCTCGTTGAACGGAAGCAAAGCCATCGCGAGCATCTCGTGCATGTACAACAGGTCGACGTCCCCGTCGACGATCTGGCCGGGGCGCACGGACTCGGCGTGGCTCGCGCGCGCAAGGACCTTCTCCGACATCGTCTGGCCCGTCATCGGAATCGGTGAGTGCACAGGTGCGGCGCGACCTATAAACATGGCCATGGACGGCCCTAAGGTTTTACGCGACGGCCGTCATGCCGGGGCCGATGGCGACGAGTTCCACGCGCAGCGCGGCGTTCGCGATGCTTTGCCTGATCTGGGGCTCCACGTGGCTCGCGATCCGGATCGGCCTCGAAGGCGCGCCGCCGTTCTTGTCCGCGTCCCTGCGGTTCGCCGTCGCGTCGATCGTGCTGGTCCTGCTCGGGATCGTATTCCGGTCAAAGTGGCCGCAGAACCGGACGGAGTGGGCACTCGTCGGATTCGTCGGGATCGTCCTCTTCACCGCGGATTACGGGCTCATCTACTGGGGCGAGAACAACGGGGTGCTCAGTGGCCTCTCGGCAATCCTGTTCGCGACCTTTCCTCTCCAGACCGCACTCGTGGCCAACGCATTCCTGAAAGCGGAGCGCTTCACGGTCCAGAAACTGCTCGGCATCGGCGTGGGCTTCGGAGGGGTCGTGCTCATCTTTCGCAGCCAGCTCGGGACCGCGGGACTCGGGCAGGTGTTCCCCATGCTCTCAATCGTCCTCGCCGCGACCTGCGCGGCGTTTGCCACGGTGGCCGTGAAACGATGGGGTCACGACACGGAACCGATCAGTTTCAACGCGGCGGCGATGGCGGTCGGCGCCGCCGGCTTGGCAACAGTGTCCCTCATCGCACGAGAGCCGTGGGGAATTCCCACGTGGCCCCAAGGCCTCGGTGCGATTCTCTACCTCGCGATTGCCGGATCCGTCGTCACATTCGTGGCGTGGCAGTGGCTCCTGAAGGAGATGCCCGCGACCTCGCTCTCCTACATCGCGTTGATCATCCCGATCGTGGCGGTCTTGCTCGGGGCGGGCCTCGGCAACGAGACCTTTGATCTGATCGACCTGGCCGGGGCGGGGATCGTCCTCCTGGGAATCTACGTCTCGACGTCCCGGCGGGCGGCCGCATTCGCCCGCGCGGCGATGGGGCTTGCCATCCCCGATCCCGATCCCGCCGACCCACCGGCCCGAAAGACGTGAGGCGCGTCACTTCGGCGCCGCCAGGCCGGCTTTCCGCGCAAGCGCCCAGAACTCGTCGTCCGTCACACCGCGCTGCCGCTCCGCTCGCTCTCGGAACGAGGCGACGAACGCTTGCTGGTCCCCCTTGGATCGCCCCTCCGCGAAGTCTTTGATCAGCTTCACGAGCCCCGCGACTTGCTCCGGCGTCGCATCGACCCCGCGGCCGCGAAGCTTTTCGGCGACCGCTAGGGACCCCGTGTGCTTTCCGAACACGAAGGTCCGGTGCCTCCCGAGTCTCTCTGGCTGGATCGGCTCGTACGTCGCGGTGTGCTTGATCACGCCGTGGGCATGGATGCCGGACTCGTGGGCGAAGGCGTTGTGTCCGACGAGTGGCTGGTGCATCCCGACCGGGATCCCGCTCAGCGTCTCCACAAGTTGGGAGAGCTCGTAGATTCGGGAGACGTCGATCCCGGTGTCGTATCCGTACAACGCCTCGAGGGCCAAGACGAGTTCCTCGAAGCTCGCGTTGCCGGAGCGTTCCCCGAGGCCGTTGACGCAGGTGTGGGGCACCGCGACACCGGCCTCGACCGCTGCGAGGCTGTTCGCGACCGCGAGTCCGAAGTCATTGTGGCCATGGAACGAGAGTTCGGTCGGCTTGAGGCGGCGCTTCAGCTGCCCGAAGAACCAGGTGATCCCGGGCGGCGTCATCACACCGACCGTGTCGCAGACCACCGCCCGGTGGGCGCCCGCCGCGGTGCAGGCGTCATACAGATCGACGACGAAGTCCAGGTCCGCACGGAATGTGTCCTCGGTCACGAACGACACATCAACCCCATGTGAAACCGCGTACTCCGTCTCCCGAACCGCGGCCTCTTTCACCTGGTCGCGGGTCATCACGAGCTTGTGCTTGATGTGCAAGTCCGATCCGGCCGTGAACAGCGCGATCTCGTCGACGTCGCATGCGATGCACGCCTCGACGTCCTTCCGGACCGTGCGAGCGGCGGCCATGATCGTCGCGTCGAGGCCGGCATTCGCGATCATGCGGACGCCCCGCGCCTCCTCGTTCGAGACGACCGGGATGCCGACATCCATCATCGGGACGTGGACCTCGTCCAGGAGATGTGCGATCCGCACCTTCTCCTCCGGGGTGTAGGCGACCCCGGGCGTCTGTTCGCCGTCCCGCAACGTCTCCTCCCAGATCCGGATCCCCTTCGGGATCCTCGCCGCGAGGCCCGCCTCGACGAGATAGTTGTGGACCAAGCGTTCCTCCGGGATGGCACTCCCCCGCGTGTTCGCCTGTGTAAGGCCCGCCACGACTTGAAGCTCACGCGTGGTGGGGTTTATCGTCGTGGCAACCGTTCGCATCGCGGTGCCCCGTCCGATCAAGTCCGGCCTCGAGTTCGAGGCGGCCTTTCCCGTGAAGGGACGAATTCTCGAGGCCCTCCTGTGTCCCGATTGCGAGGCGGAAGGCTACATCCGGATGCGCGTCGCGCGGGACCCGAAGAAAGGATGGTCGTACGATCCGAAAGACGCCTCGAGCTATGTGGACATCTACGGCCTCGATCCGCGGGATTCGTATTTGAAGGTCCGAGCGGGAGAATGGGCCGAGGGTCGCGTCATTTGTTTCGGCTTTCTGAAACGAGTCAGGGCCCGACGAATCTCGACGGTCGGTCCTGTCCTGGAGAGCGGCTCGCGACTGGTGGGCGCCGTCCGCGTGAACTCACGGGTCGAGATCGACTTCGGATTGTTTCAGTCCGAGCTCGCCTTCGCAAGCGATGAGGAGCGCCGCAAGATCCTGAAGGAGGCGGGCCTGAAGGCCGGATCGTTCGTCGCCACGGATGTTGGCGTCGACATCGAGCTGAAGCGATGGGGTTCGAAGGATACAGTAGTGCGGCACGGCTGAGCGCTGAGACCTTAGTTGCTCTCAAGGGCGTTTTTCGCGAAGGCGCTCCATCGCGGCTTTGTGTTCGGCCGTCCACAGGAGCTGAATCGCATGCTGCGACTCGAGTAGGAACCGGTTGCGGTACGGCTTCTCGTCGCCCTCGGTAAGAGCCCGTTTGATCGCTTTCACCGCCGGCCGCGGCTTCGAAGCGAACAGGGTCGCGAGGGCCTTCGCCTGGTCAAGTGCACCGCCGGGAGAGGCGAGGTGGTTCACGATTCCCAGGCGAAGCGCGTCGAGGGCCTTCACCTCCTTCCCACTCAGGAGGATCTCGAGCGCCCTCGACCGCCCGACGATCTTCGAGAGCCTTGCCGTGGCGCCATGGCTCGGCATCCAGCCGAGATCGACCTCCGGGTGCGAGAAGACCGCACTCTCATCGGCGATGCGGAGATCGCAAGCGAGAGCGAGTTCCGCCCCCGCACCGCGGGCCGCGCCCGCGATCGCGGCAATGCTCGGCTTCGTGAGATGCTCGAGGGCCCAGAAGGCATCCTGGCCGCGGCTCATTTCATCTTGCGCCGCTTTCGGCGAGAGCCGAGACCACTCGGCCATGTCGAGGCCCGCGCAGAAGTTCGTGTGTCCCGCCCCCGCGAGGACCGCTGCGCGGACGGAATCGTCCTTCTCCAGGTCAGCGACCCGCGTTGCCAGGTCCGCGATCATGCCGAGGTTCAGGAGATTCCGGGGCGGGTTGTCAATCCACAGGACCGCGACGGCTCCGTCGCGGGTCGTGCGAAAGCGGGGCGGGTCGGGCATCAGGCCGCCATGGGCGCCTGCTGCGGATAATCGTTTCGCGGACGCGCCGCCGTTCCAGCAGGTTTTAGCCCTCTCCCCCGATATCTTCGGCTCATGAAGGGGGAGGCGACGCTCGAGCGGCCTTGGCTCCGAAGTTGGCCGGAGGGCGTTCCGAAGTCGATCGATTATCCCGCGATTTTCGTGCACGAGTTGCTGCGCCGTGCCGCGAAAGACTTCGGAGACCGACCGGCGATCACGTTCTACGGAAAATCGATACCGTATCGCGACCTCGACGCGGCCGTCGATCGGTTCGCCGCGGGCCTCCGAGCGATCGGGGTCCGACCGGGCGACCGCGTATCCCTCGTCCTCCCGAATACGCCTCATTTCGTGGTCGCGTTTTTCGCAGTCCTCCGGGCGGGAGGCGTCGTCGTGCAGACGAATCCGCTCTACACGCCACGGGAGCTGGAAAGCCTCTGGACCGACGCAGGGGTGGAGACCGTCGTCACGTTGGATTTGTTCTGGCATAACGTGTCGCAAGCACGGGCCAACGGGCCCGCGAAGCGCATCGTCGTCTGTGACGTCGGCGAGTTCCTCAAGGTCCCCCTGCGGCAGCTCTATCCCCTCAAGAAGCGGCGGGATCTGAAGAAACAGGGCCACTGGCCCGTCGTCATCCCTCAGGAAGAAAGCATCTACCGGTTCGCGGACCTCGCTCGGACGCAAGCGAGTCCGGCCCCGGAGATTCGCGGAAGCCCCGACGACGTCGCGGTCCTTCAGTACACGGGGGGCACGACGGGCACCTCGAAGGGGGCGATGCTGACGAACCGCAATCTCATCGCGAATGCGATGCAGGTCGCGGCTTGGTTTTCCGCGGGCGCGCACGGGCCTGAGAAGTTGCTGGGGGCGATTCCCTTGTTCCATGTGTACGGGCTCACCGCCGTGATGCTCTTCTCCGTTGTCGCGGGCATTGAAGTGATCCTCTACCCGAACCCGCGGGAGATCGGGGCGATCCTGAAGTTGATCAACAAGACGCGGCCGAGCCTCTTCCCCGGCGTCCCGACGATGTACATCGCGATCCTCCGACACCCGAAGCTCGCGAAGTACGATCTCCGTTCAATCCGAGGATGCATCTCCGGTGCCGCGCCCCTGCCGAACGAGGTGCGGAAACAGTTCGAGTCCATGACAGGGGGCCGACTCGTCGAGGGGTACGGCCTCACGGAGGCCTCACCCGTGACGCACTGCAATCCCTTGAACGGCGTCGTGAAGGAGTGCATCGGCATCCCGTTCCCCGACACGGACGCGAAGGTGGTCGATCCCGACGATCCGTCGCGAGAGCTGGCGCAAGGCGGGGTCGGCGAGCTTGCGGTCCGCGGTCCACAGGTGATGAAAGGTTATTGGAACAAACCGGAGGAAACGAGGATGGTCCTCCGCGACGGTTGGCTCCTCACGGGCGACTTGGCCAAGATGGACACGGATGGCTACTTCTACATCGTCGACCGGAAGAAGGACATGATCCTTTGCTCCGGCTTCAACGTGTACCCGCGGGAAGTCGAGGAGGTCCTGTTCATGCATCCCGCGGTCGGAGAAGCCGCGGCGATCGGTGTCCCCGATCCATACCGCGGCGAGACGGTCAAGGCGTTCGTGGTCCTGAAGGCCGGGAAGACCGCGACGGAGGCGGACATCATCGCGTTTTGCAAGGAGCGGCTTGCACCGTTCAAAGTCCCGAAGTCCGTCGAGTTCGCGACGGCGCTTCCGATGTCGCTCGTCGGAAAGGTCCTGCGGCGGCAGTTGCGCGAGCAAGAACTCGCGAAGGCGTCGACCGCCCTCTAGGCGTCTCACGAGAAACGGGTCGATACGGCCTGCGCACCGAGGAACCGGCCCAGATCGTCGGCCTCTTCCCGGATGCGTACGCGTATGGCGGGAGTCACTCTGGAAAAAGGGCTGATGCAGACCGAGAGTCCGGAACCCTTCCGTTCGTGGAACCACACGCCCACGACGCGGCCGTCCACGAGCACGACCGGAGAGAGCCAACCTTGTGGACGGTACACCTGCTTGTAATGGACGGCGTCGACCAGGTGGCTCTTGTCCTTCACGCCGAGGAGGAATGCATCGAAGGACGGCAGGAGGCGGATAACGGGCCTTCCGAGCTTCGACCGCCGCAACGCGGGCAGATCCTCGCGAAGAACCCAGCCGATTCGCCCACCCACGTCGACCGGGGCCAGCTCAGGCTCGAGGCGTGCCCAGATCTCGCGGGAGTCGGCCGCCGTCATGTAGGTCCAGAGCGCGAAGTCGCGCACCGTCGCCGGGCCGTGCGCCCGGAGATACCGCCGGAGGAGCTCGAGTTCCGCTTTCTCCGCCGGCAGATCGTTCCAGTCCGGAAGCCACTTCTCCGGACGAACGAAGGTTGCCTGTGCCCCGCGGGGCGGACCGAAACACGCGAGCCCCCGAAGGCACGCGAGGAAGACAATCCCATCGAGGGACAACATCTTGCCCGCGATTCGAAACCCGGTCGCGGTCGATGCGCCGCCCCAACCGCGGTGCGACTTCTCGACACTCTTGATGCCGAGGGAGGCGGTAATCCGCTCGGCAATCTCGCCACGCGTAAGCGGTCGATCGAGCCCATCGCGCATCGCTTCAACCAGTCGGTCGACGGCGTCGATCGGCATCCGGGCGCGGACGAGCCAGGCCGTGGAGCGCGCGTTCCGCCGGTCGCTGCCGCGCACGAACACCGCAAAATCCCGTGATGGGATCAGGTGGAGCGCGCCTCGAATGCACCACGACTTCACGAGAGTTCGGTCTTGCCACAGGGCGTTATCGACATCATCCACGGAAAGGCCCCGGGTCCGCGCCCACAACGATATTTGCGCGGCGGACAGCACCTGCGCCTGTGCGCCAGCCATGTCGCCTGCCACCTGGACGAGGGCCGAGGCAGGAGCACGCTTACTGAGGTGATGGCGGGAGAGCCGGAAGGCCGCGACTTGATCGGGGGATGCTCGTAGCGCATCGATTACAGGTGCCCGAGCGGTCATTAGGAGGCCGCACTCCAGATTTCTCGGATAAGCCTTTGCGGGGGCGGGGTGCAGAGGGCGGGAACTCCCCGAAACCTTAAGTCGGGCGGCGGGTTCTTCGCCTCCCGGGCCCGGGTGAGAAGGCGTGGGAAAAATCGAACGGCCGAGCCTCGAAAGCTTGATCATGGATTTCGCGATGTCGCTCACGCGCCGGGCCACATGCAAGCGCGCCCAGTTCTCATGCGTCATCACCTCCGAGGACATGACCCAAATCTACGGCTTCGGTTACAACGGGACCGCGAAAGGGATGCCTCACGACGATTGCAAATTCGATCAACCGGGGAACTGTCAATGCGTCCACGCGGAGCAAAACGCCCTAATCAAGGTCCGCGTGAACGACCCACGGAAGGTCGTCTTCGTCACGGGCCAACCGTGTGTAACGTGCGCCAAGCTCATCATAAACAGCGGCGCAGGGAAGCTCTACTACCGGGCCGCGTATCGGAGCGATGAAGGCCTCGAGCTAATCAAGAAAGCCGGCATCGAGATCGAGCGAGTCTAGACGCGTCATCGGCTCGGTCGTGGGCCCGGTTCGACGCCTCTTTTGATCCCTCGGGATGGGGACGCCGCAAGGGTCAGGAACGGACATGCCTCCGACTCGATGCTCCGGTCTTCCTACGGCGATCCGGTACTGTCCGGGACTGTGCGTGGCGCGGGGGCAGGTCGCGGAGTGGGAGCCGGGGCGATCGCCTCTGTGGGTGCTTCGGGCTTCGGCGTTTTGAGCAAATCCCGGATCACCGGGGTGAAGGGGTCGACGAGGCCACCCGCGAATCCCTGTTCCGTCAGCCGGAGGACGTCTGATTCCTGCAAGCCGCCGCCGACGTAGACTTCGAGGTCGAGCCCCTCGAGGATGGACAGGAGCGAGGGGTCCGGCCCGAGCTCCGAACCGAGGCGGCGTAAATCCATCACACAGATCGCCGAGAAACCGATCCCGTGCAACGCTTTCGCGACATCGTGGAGGTCGACTTGCGTTTCGCTGGGCTCACGCCAGACCACTCGGCCGTCCCAATCGAGGCACGGGAGGGCGTCGGATGACAACGCGTACAGGACCGCGAAGGAGTCAAGGGAGGCGAGGGTCTTCGAGCCTGCGACCACGCGCTCCACGTCGAGCATGTAGCCGTCCATGACCTCCTCCGGTTCGCGGCCCCCGGAGTCGAGCCACACGTCGCATCGCTTCCCGAGATGCCGTGTGACCTCGAAGTTCGGGTTCGCCCGGTTGATGCCCGCCAGGTCGAGCATGTAGATGCGGGACGCATTGTAGCGGGGCCCGCCGATCGCGTCCCAGTATTCTTGGAACGAGACGCGGTATCCGGTCGGAGTCAGTCCGCCCGCCTCCCACCGAACCCCGGTCACCGCAACGACGCGCCCTGGGAGGAGATCGAGGACTTTGATGTCAATCAACGGATCGGTTTGAATCGGGAGGATCGGGATCGACACGGGGCCCTTCTGC